>NZ_JAEEGC010000044.1 GCF_019207025.1 Clostridium thailandense
AAATACAAAAGTATTAGTAGGGGGAGCACCTGTATCTCAAGAATATGCAGATAAGATTGGTGCTGATGGATATAGTGATGATGCCCCTGGATGTGTAGAATTGGTTAAGAAATTTATGGCATTAGCTTAATTCTTAAGCCTTATAAATATTTAAAGGTTGTTGTTTTATGTATGAGTGATAAAGGAATGCCTCAAACAAGAAATGAAAGCGTAGAAATTGCAGATAAGTTGGTAAATGATTTGGTGAGAAATGGAGTAAAAACTGATAATATTTTTCTTGATCCACTAGTTCAGTCTATTGGGACTAATGATACTTTTGGAATTGAGTTTATTGATGCGGTTGAGGAGATAATAAATACTTTTCCAGAAGTTCATTTCATGTGTGGGCTATCCAATATTTCCTTTGGTTTACCTGATAGAAAATATATGAATAGTATATTTGCAGTAATGGCAATAGCTAAAGGACTTGATGGTTTGATGATAAATCCATTAGACAAAAAAATGATGGCAAATATTATTGTTGCTGAAACATTAGCTGCAAGAGATAAGTCTTGTATGAAATATTTAAAAGCATATAGAAAGAAAAAATTTGAGTTTTAATAAATGGTATGCAATTTGCTAGATATATTAATATAAAGAAAGGGTGAATAAAATTGGATAGTAAAAAACATTCTTTCAAGAGATGGATTATGTTAAGCATATTATGTTTAGGCGGTGGCATCATATATCAATTGCCATTTTTAAGATTTGCTTACTATATTCCAATGCAAAAAGCTCTAGGTCTAACAAACATGCAATTTGGAAACCTATCAAGTGTCTATGGAATTGTCGCAATGATTTGCTATTTTCCAGGGGGATGGCTTGCTGATCGTTTTTCCTGTAGAAAAATGCTAGCCTTTTCATTTGTGGCTACTGGTTTAGGCGGCTTTTATTTTTCTACATTCCCATCTTACAGAATGTGTATAGTACTACATGCATTTTGGGGATGTGTCACTATTTTTACCTATTGGGCTGCATTAATAAAAGCAGTCAGAATGCTAGGGGACAGTTCAGAACAGGGAAGATTATATGGTCTTCTTGAAGGAGGCAGAGGATTAGTATCAACATTAGCTGGCCTAGCTATTCTAAGTATATTTGCCAAAATGGGTCAGAGTACTTTTGGATTGGCATGGGTTATTAATTTGTATGCTGGCCTTTCAATAGCAGTAGGTATAATTACCTGGTTTGTATTGGAAGACTCCAAGAAAGAAGAAAAGTCAAGTTCAGTACTGAAGGATACAATCTTGGTGGTAAAAGATACTAGGGTTTGGTTAATCGCATTATTAATATTTACAACTTATTCTGTATATTGTGGGCAAACTTATCTAACTCCTTATGTAACTACTATTTATGGTGCTTCGGTAGCAATCGGAGCTTTACTTGGGATAATTCGTTCTTACGTGCTTCAAATGGCTGGAGGAGCTGCTTTTGGATTCATAGCTGACAAAGTAGGGTCTTCTGCTAAGGTAATGTTTGTAGGATATATTATAATGATTATTTGTTTAGTAATATTCATGGTACTCCCTGGTAATAAAGCTCTCCTTCCAATTGTAATAGTGAACATGTTAGCTTTAGGCTTTGTAGCCTATGGAATGAGGGGGATTTATTTTGCCACAGTAGATGAAGTGAAAATTTCTATTTCTGTAGCTGGAGCGGCAGCTGGTTTTGCATCACTTATTGGATATATCCCAGATGCATTTATATATAGCCTTATGGGTAACTGGTTGGACAAATACCCAGGGCAGTTAGGATATAAGTATATTTTTATATTTCTTTTTGTGATAGAAGTAATTGGTCTAGTAGTTTCAATACTGCTGCTTAGAGTTATAAAGAAAAAAGCATATCATGTATCTGGAGAAGAGCTGTGTAAATAAAATCACTTTATTAGCTTCTTTAGTACAGTAATTAACATGATTCCGACGAAATAAATTAGGGTTTTCTACTAAGGTGCTATTTGTAGGATGAATTATAAAAGTAGCTTAATAAAAATTTTTAATTTCCATTAAGCTACTTTGTTAAAATATGATTTCTCACTAAATTTATCTATTGCAGCTTTTTGTTCAGCATCTCTTTTGCTTAATCTTTTAGAAATCAATTCAAATCCTGAAATTTTGCTTAAATACCTGTCTAATTGTTGATTTATAATGAAAAGTGCTTGACAATCTACAAATCCTATTTTTCCTGACCTCGTAAAATAAGATAGATTAATTTGATTAGAGCATTTGAATTTACAGTCCTTAGTCAATAAAACTAACTTAGTTTTAAAACAGCCCCATTTGGTATGTTGTATTTTTGTAGTTTTAAATTACTTGTAAAGTTGTGTTAGTCTTTTGTTTTTAGACATACTTAACTTTTGTATTTTGTTTTTTATACTGCATAGGAGTCAGTCCGGTGATTTTTTTAAAGGTTTTAGAAAAATGTTTTTCATCAGAAAAGCCTACTTTTTCTGCAATACTGTAAATTAGTTCGTCACTTGAAGAAAAAAACTCTTTAGCTTTTTCTATTCTGTAAGTAATAATATATTTTATAATGCTTATACCAATTTCATTTTTAAATATTTGACTTAAATAGGAGTTGCTAATATTTAAACTAGAGGAAATAAGGTTCACAGTAATGTCTTCCATATAGTGAATATGTATAAAATCTAATGCTTGAATAACCATAGAATTTTTTATCATATATTTGTTAGAAAGTTCAGCTTTAAGCTGATCCACAGAATGGATAAACTCACAACATTTATCTTCTATAGAGGTTGAGAATACCTTTCTGTAAGGGGAACTTTCTGGTAAAATCTTTTTATATAGACTGCCATATTTGTCAACTAATGTGGAGGACAAGGAAGCATGACAATAATAATAAAGATTATAATCAAGGGTGAATTTTACAACATTCAAAAATAATTCCTGTATAAATTTATTCAATTTAGAATTAAAGATATCATAATTTATAAGTTCTTTTATTTCTTTTAGAGTTTCGTCTATTAAAGTATAGTCTATTTCTTTTTTTATTGAATTGATGTATTCCTGAGTGAGCAGCTTAGCTTCAGCACAGAAAAAATTGTAGGTTTTTAAACAATGGAAACCTTCATAGGCATCTCTTATATTTTCAATATCTTTGATATAACTGCTCATATATCTAAAGGCTGTTTTAGAATTTGTCACGTTATTTAATTTTCTTGTGAGTTCAAAAAGTTTATTTTGTTTCACAGCAATACTTGTACAACTAAAATCATTAATAATTATACATAAAATATTAGGATTAATATAAAAAACTTCTCCACCACTATATTCATTAAGTACTTCTTCACATTCTTTGATAAACTCTTCTCCGTTTAAATAATAAATATTTTTATTTAAATAGTGATCTGAATATTCAATTTCCATAAGATTGCAAATATATACATAATAACCGTGATCATTTAGATTTAGGTTTACTTTTCTTTTATAATATAAAAATTCTCGTTTAATTACTCCTCGTAAAATATCTTTTAAATATTCAGTTTTTTCTAATTTACTTATTCTAAAGTTCATTACCAAATTATAATCGATTTCTTCGCCGATATAGTTAAAATGGCAGGTATAGTTTTCAATTAACGCTTCAGTGAAAAAGCTTTTTATTTTATCAATATAAGAGTTGTCTTTATAGCTTGTAATTGAATAAACAATTTGATTTTCAGAAACAACATTGAAGATTATGAGTATAGGATATATATTGGATACTGCCAAATCGTAGAAAAAATTATGAACTTTATATACAGGATGCTTGAGTTCAAGAATTATAGCTTGAGCATTAAGTTCTACTGCTTTTTTAACACTGTTTTCATAAGAATCAGCAACATAAAAAATAGAAAAATCACTGTTGGTTGTCCTATAGAAGTTACATATCATATTAGTAATCTTATCATCTGCATATAAGATAACTTTTGAAAACATTTACATAATACCTCCAAACTATCTAAATTACTTACAGAGATTTGTTATTATGGTTTTATTGTATATGTATAATAAAATTTTGTAAATATTATTTGGAAAAAATATGAAATAAATATAGGCTTAAAGGAATAAATTAAAAAATCACAAATAACTAAATTAATATAAAAAAGTACACGTTTTCATAAGAAAAACACACGTAAGTTAAAAATAAATAATATAAAATTAGTAACAAGAAGTGAAAAGGGAGTTGATGGAATTGTGCCAAAAGAAATAAACTTATATGAAAAAAGCGGCGTTAATCCTGGCTTTTATAAGCTTGGAAACAAAGAGGTAATTGGATATTCTCTTGTAGATGGTGGTATGAATTTAGTTTTTCAGTCAATTTTAATGTTTTTAATGTTCTACTATACCGATGTATATGGATTGACTGCTGTAGAAGTTTCTGTTATGTTTCTTGTTTCAAGAGCATGGGACATGATATGGGACCCTGCTATGGGAATTATTACAGAAAGATTGAATCCAAAACGAGGTAAGTATAAAAGCTACCTTTTATATGGAGCTATCCCTTTTGGAATTGCAGGCGCTTTAACTTATACAGTTCCTAATTTTGGACACACTGGTAAATTAATATGGGCTTATTTTACCTACAATTTGCTGATGACATTATATACTTTTATTATTAATCCATATGTATCCTGTACTACTGTTATGACAGCAGATCCTATGGAGAGGACTAGATTAAATTCCATAAGAATGATGTTTGCTCAGTTTGGTGGTGTTATAGTTGCTGTATTTATTCCTGTTTTGTCACAATTTTTCGGTGGAGACAATGTGGCAAAGGGTTACCAAATGACAGTTATCTTACTTTCTATTATAACTACTTCTATTTTAATTTATAGCTATACCACTCTTCATGAACGTATCAGAGTAAAATCCCATTTAGATCCAGTTAGTTTTAAAGGATGGGTTGAACAGATTACACATAATCAGCCAGGTGTTGTATTATTCCTATTATTTATGGGTGTCTATGCATTTTCATCCATACAATCAGCTTCAGGAATTTATTATATGAATTATAACGTAAATAGAAAAGACTTAGTTGCGTTATTTTCAATTTTAAACGTTTTGCCTTCTGTTATAGCAGTTCCTTTTGTACCTATGATGTTTAGACGTATTAAGAAAAAGAATACTGTTGCACTTGGTTTACTTTTAGGTGCCATCGGATCAGGAGTTTTATACATTATACCTGTTTCCCAAATAGCAGCAATGATGATTTTTAAATCAGTAGCTTCATTTGGATATGGTATATTAATGGGCAGCATATGGTCAATTATTCCTGATTCAGTTGAATATGCAGAATACAATACCGGTAATAGATATGCAGCAGTTGTATATACACTTATTACTCTTGGCTTAAAGGCTTCATTAGCTATTGGTGGATTTGTACCTACATTTATATTGGCTAAGGTTGGTTATGTTGCTAACGTACATCAAACTCCAGAAGCTTTAAATGGAATTTTAATTATGACGTCAATTTTGCCAGCAGTTGTCTGTGTAGTTACATTAATCATATTTATGGTATTCTACAATTTAACAGAAGAAAGAGTAGCCAGTATAATGGCTGAACTAGATATAAGACACAAAAATGATAAAGAAAATTCTCGTGTTGAGTTAGTCGAGGAAATTTCAGACCAATCAATAACATTATAAAGATAGGAAGGTATTATTATGGAAAAAAAACTTAGTGATTTTTCAATGAATGCATTTTCCCTTAAAGGTAAGGTGGCTATGGTAACAGGTGCAAATCAAGGTCTTGGCATGGCTTATGCTGTTGCCTTCGCAAAAGCAGGTGCGGATCTTTTTATACCTCACTTTACCGATGATGTATCTGAGATTAAGGAACTCATAGAAGAGACTGGTCAAAAGGTTAAGTTTCTGCAAGGAGATTTAACGAAAAAGGATTATATTGAGGAGGTTGTTGACACTTGCTTGAAAGAATATGGAAAAATTGACATCCTGGTGAATAATGCAGGCGGAAGTATGTTTGCCGAATTTTTAGAGTATCCAGATTCAGCTTGGCAAAAACTTATTGATATTGATTTAAACTCTGTATACTACCTAAGCCATAGGGTAGTTAAGGAAATGGTTAAGCAAAACTCTGGCAAGATTATAAATATCGGTTCAGCTTTATCCTTTACTGCTGATAAAAAATGTCCACCATATACAGCAAGTAAACATGCTATTCTTGGTTTAACAAAGGTATTTGCAAATGAAGTTGGTCATCATAACATTCAAACTAATGCTATTTGCCCTGGATTTTTAGCAACGGATGTTAATAAGGATTTACGTGCTGATAAAGATTTTTATAACAAAATTACAAATAGAATTCCAAGTGGTCGTTGGGGTGAGCTTAATGATTTAATGGGAACTGCCATATTTTTAGCAAGCAGTGCATCAGATTATATTAATGGATGGTATATCAGTGTTGATGGTGGATTCCAGACAACATTATAAAAAATAATAGGAGGCTTTAAATAATGAAAACCATTGCATGTGTTAAGGTAGGAAGTTTAAAAGATCCTGATATAAATAAAAGAGGACGTGTTCAAGTTATAGATATGCCTGAGCAGGAAATGGGCGATGAGGATGTTAAAATAAAGGTGGCTTATTGTTCTATATGTGGTTCTGATCCACATTTAGTAGAAGGAATTTTTGGTCTTGAACCTCCCTTTGGCTTAGGCCATGAGATTTCAGGTACTATTGTGGAGATTGGTAAAAAGGCTACTAAAAAAGGATTAAAAGTAGGGGATAAGGTTGCAGGAAACTTTTTGAGATTCTGTGGTACATGCTATTATTGCCGAAATGGTCAGGAGCAGTTCTGTGAACATGCAGATAACAAGCCAGGTTTTTCCGAATATGTAGTATGGCATGAATCTCAGGTTTTTAAAATGCCACAGAATGTAAGCTTAGAAGAAGCATGCCTTTTAGAGCCTGTGTCAATTGCAGTTAGAATTGTGGACAAAACAAATATGAAGATTGGACAAAGAGTTGCCATTTCAGGAGGTGGACCTATAGGCTTATTATCACTTCAAGCAATGAAAATGTTTGGAGCTACATCACTTACGCTAATAGAACCTATCAAAGAAAGGCAGGAACTTGCCAAGGAATTTGGTGCTGATTATATTATAGACCCTGTAGAACAGGATGTATGTGAGGAAGCCAATAAAATAACTGGTGGGTTGGGTTTTGATCTTGTGATTGAGGCTTCAGGGTCGCCAAAGGCTGGTGCTGCAGCTATTGAAATAGCTGCAAAAGGAGGTACTGTTCTTTATATAGCAATGTTTCCAAAGGACTATGAAATGCCGCTAAATTTATATGATAAATTGTACAGCAAGGAACTGACAGTGTCTGGAACAAATGTGGCTCCATATGCATTTCCAAGGGCTGCTGAAATTATGCCTAGAATGAATTTAAAACCTTTTATACAAAAGGTTTTCACTATGGATGAAGCAGAAGAAGCCTTTGCTGCTCAAGTTAGTGGAAAATATACTAAAATACTTATTAAATGTAATGATTTTTAATAATTATATATAGAAAAAGGAGATGCCAATTATGTATTGTAATGTTGATATGGAAAATGTTAAACAATTAGAAGATAAGGCAGTGGAAATCCGAAAGAAGTTATGCTCATTTATCTACGAGATAGGCATGGGACACCTTGGAGGAGAGCTATCTATTGTTGATATGGCTGTCGGTCTATATTATAAGTATATGAACTATGATCCTAAAGATCCTAAATGGGAAAAAAGAGATAGATTGGTTTTAAGTAAAGGACATTGTGGTGAAACCTTGTACACTATATTTTCAGATTTAGGTATGTATACCATGGAATATATGATAGAACATTTTGAAACCTTAGATACAGCTAAATTTGGTATGCACCCTAATAGAAAATATGTTCCTGCTATTGAAGCATCAACTGGTTCCTTAGGTCACGGATTATCCATAGCTACTGGTTTGGCACTAGGAGCAAGAATGTCTAAAGCTTACTGGAGAACTTTCTGCATTATAGGTGACGGCGAAATTCAAGAAGGTTCAAATTGGGAAGCCTTTATGGCAGCAGGACATTATCAGCTGGGGAATCTTGTAGCAATTGTTGATAAAAACCGCTTGCAGATGACTGGCTTTACTAGGGATGTAATAAATATTGATCCTTTAGGAGACAAAATAAAGGCTTTTGGTTGGGATGTTATAGAGATTCAAGGTAATGACATGTATGAAGTTTGCAGTGCACTTCAATCGCTTCCGCCAGCAGATCCAGAAACTAGAAGAAAGCCAATATGTATTATTTCAAATACTACTAAGGGTTGTGGCGTTTCCTTTATGGAGAATAATGCAGTATGGCATGGGGGTGGAATTGCTAAGGAGCAGTTGGACGAAGCATTAAAATCAATAGAAAAGAATAGAAAGGTGAGATAAATTATGGCAGTTGAAACAACTTTCGATTTTAATCAGATGTTGTCATCAGCAAGAGAGGCTTATGGCGTTGAATTAATGAAAATGGCAGATGAAGGCTTAGACTTTGCCTTTACTTATTCTGATAATGTTGCAGAATCCACATCTACTGGGAAATTTATTAGAAAATATCCTGAACGCTGCTTTAATATTGGTATTGCGGAAGCTAATCAGGTTGGTATATCTGCGGGGTTAGCTCTTTCAGGTAAAATTGTATTCTCACAGGTATTTGGACCATTCCTTCCTTTGAGAGCAGCAGATCAAATACACACAGATATTGCTTATAATGATGTAAATGTAAGATTAATTGGAACTCATTCTGGAGTTACTTCTGGTGGAGGCCCTACTCATAATGTCATTGCAGATTTATCCTTTTATAGAGCAGTACCAAACTTAACAATCTGTGTTCCAGCAGATGCAGGGCAGTGTATGAAATTGGTGAGGGAATCTATGACTTATAAAGGCCCTATGATTATACGTATTGCAAGAGGTGCAGAACCGGATGTATATAGAGATGATAATTATGAGTTTAAAATTGGTAAAGCAATTACAGTAAAGGAAGGTAATGATTTAACTTTAATTGGCACAGGCAACAGTGTGTATTGGTCTCTTATGGCAGCTAAAGAGCTGGCAGAAACAGGTGTTAATGCCAGAGTTATAGATATGCATACCATTAAACCCTTTGATATAGATATAGTTTTAAAGGCTGCAAAGGAAACTGGGTTAGTTGTGACAGTTGAAGATCAAAGCATTAATGGTGGTCTTGGTGGTGCAGTAGCTGAAGTGATAGCAGAAGCGGGGATACATTGCAAATTTAAGCGAATTGGTTTACCTGATGAGTTCAGTGTTATTGGCTCTGATACTGAGATTTACCAATATTATCATCTGGATTCACATGGCATTGCTGAAACAGTGAAAGAGATGCTTTAATTTTTCAAGGCAATTTATTATGATTGCAGAGGGGGGGCTGTCGCACTATAAAGAAATACACCAGAAAGTTAACTTTCGGCGGTTCTTCTCTATAGTGCGAGCCCCCTTCTGTAGTCATATATTTGGCATAGGAATAAGTATGCTTATATTAAAGATTTCTTGGTGTTAGTACATAGAGAGTTCTTACTTTTTTAAGTTTTTTAGTTGATGGTACTTATAAAAATTCGACAAAAGTGTGAGGAAACCCTATGACATACATTTAAGTTGTTAAAAAAAATCAGTTCTATCAAGCTGATAAAATAAAGACCTGTGAATTATGCATAAGACTATTAAAAGTTATATTAAGCAGGTGAAATATATGAAAATAGGAATTTTAACAAGTGGAGGAGATGCTCCAGGAATGAATGCTGCCATAAGAGCAGTAGTAAAATCGGCAAATTATAATGACATGGAAGTTTTTGGTATAAAACACGGATATAAGGGTTTAATAAAAGAAGAATTAACGAAATTAGATAGTTTTGATGTAGATGGTATTGCAGAAAAAGGAGGAACTATACTAAAAACGGCTAGATGTCTAGAATTTATGGAGGAGGATGGAAGAAGAAAAGCTTTAGAAACATTAATAAACTTTGAAATAGATAGTTTAGTAGTAGTTGGAGGTGATGGTTCTTTTCGAGGTGCAGAAGATCTTAGTAAGCTAGGGATAAAAGTTATAGGATTACCGGGAACTATAGATAATGATTTGGCTTACACAGACTATTGTATAGGTTTTGATACAACTTTAAATACAGTTTTGGAATGTATAGGTAAAATAAAAGATACAGATTCTTCCCATGAAAAAACTACTATTGTAGAGGTAATGGGAAGGTATTGTGGCGATTTAGCTTTATATTCAGCTTTAGCTGGAGGAGGAGAAATAATATCTACTCCTGAAAGAAAGTTAGAGTTTCATACCATATGTAATAGGTTATATGAAAACATAAGTAAAGGAAAAAATGATAATGTAATAATAATAACTGAAAGAATGTACGATATAAAAAAACTTCAAAAGTATATAGAAGAAAGGCTAAAAATTAGTATAAGAAATACAGTTTTAGGATTTATACAAAGAGGAGGCAATCCATCTGCTTTTGACAGAGTATTAGCAAGTAAAATGGGTGTTAAAGCTGTAGAACTATTGATGAAAGGTTTTGCAGGAAGAGTCGTTGGAATTAAGAATAACAAAATAATAGATGTAAGTTTTAGTGAAGTAAATAGCAAAAATACTGATAAACAAAAAGAATATGATTTATTAAAGTTTCTTCTATAGGATTTCTAGCAAGCTAAATTCAATTAAGTAAACATAAAAAAATTGACATAAATTTTATTTAATCAAATAAAAATTGTAACTACTGTAATGAGAAGTAATGGTTTTGAAGTAATCGATTTAGGTGGCGGACGTTCAATGGCAAAATTCATGAGAGATTTATATAGAATGCCAGATAAAGTTGAGGCAGTATTGGATGTTATTCAAAAATATACTATTGAGAGCTTAAGATAACAAATTACACAAATGAAACCTGATGGAACAACAGATATTTATAAGATAAAAGAAAAGCTTGAAAATATAAAAGCAATGCTTGCTGCGGCTACTGGCAAGTAAAATGTAATTTGAATTTATACGCTTTTAAATTGAAAGGAGATAGTAAAATGTCAAACTTTAATAAATTTCCACACGTTTTTCAACCTTTAAAAATAGGAAATATGACTATTAAAAATCGTATTGAATTTACTCCAATGGTTTCTTGTCATGCGAATTCTAGAACAGGAGAAGTAACACCTGAACTAATTGAATTCTTGGGTGGACAGGCTAGAACTGGTGCAGCTATTGTAACAATTGGTGCAACAACAGTTGATGAAGAAACAGGTGCAGATTTCTACGGTGAGCTTTCTATTACAAGAGACAGTGATATTGCAGGTCTAAGCTTGTTAGCAGACGAGGTACATCGCTATGGAGCAAAAATATCTGTAGAAATACTCCATGCCGGAAGGGGAGTCGCTCCTTATTTACTAAAAGAAGGATGCAATGCAGTTGGCCCATCTTCTTTCCCGACACCTACAGGCGTACGTTATATAGAAGAGTTAAAACAGCCACAAATTGATAAGATTATCTGGAGGTTTGCAGATTGTACAGAACGTTTGATGAAATCAGGATTTGATATGGTAATGATTCATGGTGCCCATGGAAATCTAATTGGTCAATTTCTATCTCCATTAGTAAACCATAGAACAGACTGGTATGGTGGAAGTTTAGAAAACAGAATGCGTTTCCCTTTGCAAGTTATAAAAGCAATACGTGAAAAATGTGGTAGAAATATTAATATTGAATATCGAATCAGTGGTGATGAAATTATAGAGGGAGGTCAGCGTTTAGATGAGGTACTTGAATTCTTAAAAGTAGCTCAGAAAGATATTGATATTGCCCATATTTCAGCAGGTTTAATTGTTGATACTAGATACCAGCAATTCACGATTCCACCTTATTATATGCCTCATTGTCATAATGTACAGTATGCAGAAGTAGCAAAAAAAGTTTTGGATATCCCAGTTACAACTGTTGGATCAATTACAACAATTGCTGAGGCTGAAGAGATTCTGGCATCAGGAAAAGCAGATATCGTTGGCATGGCACGCCCTTGCATGGCAGACAACAATATTGTTACAAAAGCATATAGAGGTCAAGAAGATACCATTCGCCCATGCTTAAGATGTATTGAAGGCTGCGGTAATATTTTTTTTGGAAAACAAATTCGTTGTAGTGTAAACCCAATAATTGGACGAGAATCCCGCTACAAAACGATACCGAAAGCAGATGTAAAGAAAAAGGTTATGGTAGTAGGTGGTGGTCCAGCAGGTATGATGGCAACTCAAACCTTAATTCAAAGAGGACATGATGTAATATTATTTGAAAAGAGCGGACAACTTGGAGGACTTCTCCATGAAGCATCTGCATTACCTTTTAAAGGAGATTTGAGAAGATATTTGGATTGGGATATTAGAACAACTATGAATTGTGGTGCGGACATTCGTTTAAATACAGAGGTTACACCTAAAGTTATAGAGGAAGTAAATCCAGATGCATTAGTAGTAGCTTTAGGTTCTAGTGTGTTAGTACCGAACATTTCAGGAGTTGATGGAAGTAATGTTGTAACTGTTACAGATGTAGATACTAAGAAAGTGAAAACTGGTCAGAAGGTAGTTGTATGCGGTGGTGGACTTAGCGGTATGGAATGTGCATTAGGTCTTGCTATGGAAGGAAAAGATGTTACAGTTGTCGATATGGTATCACAAGAAGAATTAGGTGGCAAAATGTTTTTTATCACCAAATCTCAATTAATGGATAAATGTAAAGAGAATAAGATTAAAACAGTTTGTAATGTAAAAGTAGAAAAAATTACAGAAAAGGGCGTAGAAGTAATCGATAGACAGTGGAAACGGTTTGGGTTGGAATGTGATACAGTCGTTATTGCCTTAGGTGTAAAACCTCATGTGGAAGAAGCACAGAAGCTAGCTTCTATGGTTCTAGAATCATATTTGGTTGGAGATGTAAGTGGACAAGGAATGACAATTCACACAGCAAATCATACAGCATTTGATATAGCTACAGAGATTTAAGCACACAAAAATAAAATAATAAAAACATAAGTTGATTCTTTAGAAATTCATTTAGAGAAGGGAGTGTTTTTATGAAAATAAAAGCGGCAGTAGTTCATGAAAAAGGACAAGATTTTAAAATTGAAGAGGTAGAATTAGCAGCACCAAAGGATAATGAAATACTTGTAAAAATAGTAGCTAGTGGTGTGTGCCATACTGATGAAGTCGCAAAAATGCAAGTAATTCCAGTACCGCTACCAGCAGTATTTGGACATGAAGGCTGCGGTATTGTAGAAGAGGTTGGTAGAGCTGTTACTGAGTTTAAGAAAGGTGACCATGTTGGGTTCTCATTTGGATATTGTGGATATTGTGAAAATTGTTTAAATGCACACCAACATGCGTGTGAGAGCTTTAACGATATTAATTTTGGTGGTGTTATGAGTGATGGCACAAAGCGCCTTTCTTATAATGGACAAGAAATATCTTCTTTCTTTGGTCAATCCTCATTTGCAACTTATGCAGTAGTAAATCAAAATAGTGCAGTAAAAGTTGACGATGATATAGAACTTGCATTGGTAGGACCTTTAGGGTGTGGTATACAAACTGGTGCTGGTGCTGTATTAAATAGATTAAAACCAAGCTTTGGATCTACTATTGCTGTGTTTGGATGCGGAACTGTAGGAATGAGTGCTATTATGGCAGCTAAAATTACGAGTTGTTCAAAAATTATTGCAGTAGGAGGAAATACAACTAGCTTAGAACTTGCAAAGGAGCTTGGAGCAACTCATACTATAAACAGAAAAGAAACTGACGATATAGTTGGTGAAATAAAAAAAATAACAAATGGTGGCTGCCACTATGCAATTGATACTACGGGTGTTGGTGATTTTGTAAAGAAGGCCCTGGCTTGTGTTCGTTTTTTAGGTACTGCAGTAGTGTTAGGGGCAACTGGTGATATGACTATTAATGTACAAGAAGAATTAATGGGTGAAGCAAAATCCCTAATCGGCATTGTAGAAGGAGATTCCGTTCCAAAGTTATTTATTCCTAAATTAATTCAGTACTATAAAGAAGGTAAATTCCCATTTGATAAATTAATTAAATTCTATAATTTTGAAGACATTAATAAAGCCTTTGAGGATTCTCACAACGGAAAGGTAATTAAAGCTGTACTAAAAATGACAGGCTTAAAACACGAGAATTAAAGGATATTTTACCTAAAAATAATCAAGATCTAGTTTTGATTCCACAATTGCTAACAAACAATGCAAAAGATTTTATATACCAAATGACTATTTTTACTGTAGCAAAGAACCCTGAGTTATCAAGGTTCTTCTACTTTTTTGTTTTTGTACCAAATGGTTATTCCATTTGTTGCCATAACTTATTTCGTTTGCTATTATAATTCACAAAATTTGTGTTGGTTTGTAAAAAATATTGATTAAGATATTACCTTTAAAATGACTAAATTTCGTAAAAATAATTATCTGTTTTTAAAAAAATCAATCTTTATTGCAAAGTTACAATTTGTGAATAGTTTGCTATATAACTATTCCACAGTTACAGATTTAGCTAAATTCCTTGGCTTATCAACATCGCACCCTTTTTGTATAGCCATATAATAAGCAACAAGTTGAAGTGGTATAACTGAGAGTACAGGTGATAATATATCTATAGTTTTTGGCAAATAGAAAGCTGAGTCTACAGTGCTTTCTATAGATGTATTACCTTCAAGTGCAAAACCAAGAACATTAGCACCTCTAGTGGTTACCTCTTTAACATTGCTTATCATTTTACCATATAAGCTTTCTTGGGTAGCAATAGCAATTACAGCAGTTCCTTTTTCTATTAAAGCGATAGTACCATGTTTTAATTCTCCACCAGCATAAGCTTCTGAATGAATATAAGATATTTCCTTAGTCTTTAAAGAACCTTCCATGGCAACAGCGTAATCAAGGCCTCTTCCAAGGAAGAACATATCCTTATGCATGTAATTATTTGCTGCGAATTTTTGCAGTACTTCTTTATGTTTTAATACTTCAGAAACCTTTTCAGGAAGAGAAAGCATTTCATTCTTTATTTTTTCTATTTCATCCACTCCTAAAGTATTTTTATGTTGTGCAAAATAAAGAGCAACTACATACATTAAAATTAATTGAGTAGTGTATGCTTTTGTAGAGGCAACAGCTATTTCTAGTCCTGCCCAAGTATATATAACATCATCTGCTTCTCTTGCAATTGAGCTTCCAACCACATTAGTTATTGCTATAACCCTTGCCCCCTTAGTTTTAGCTTCTCTCAAAGCAGCTAAAGTATCAGCAGTCTCTCCAGACTGGCTTAGAGCAATCATTAAGGTTTTTTCATTTATAATAGGATCTCTGTATCTGAATTCAGAAGCAATATCTATTTCTACAGGTATTTTAGCCAATTTTTCAATAACGTATTTTCCGACAACACCAGCATGATAAGCAGTTCCGCAAGCAACTATGTATATTCTATCAATATTCTCTATATCAGCTTTTGTCATCTTTATATTATCAAGAGTTATAGGCTGTCCAGGTATTATTCTAGAAGTCATAGTATCCCTAATTGCCTTTGGTTGTTCATGAATTTCCTTTATCATAAAATGTTCATAGCCGCCTTTTTCAGCTGCATCTGCATCCCAAGTTACAGTGACAAGTTCCTTTTTTATCTCATCACCTTCGGGAGAATAAATTTTTACACCAGCATCATTTAGCACTACAAATTCCTTATCATTCAAATAATAAACATCCCTAGTTCTGTTCAAAATGGCTGGAACATCTGATGCTATAAAGAATTCATCAGTGCCAACTCCAACTACAAGAGGGCTGTCTTTTCTTACTGCAACTATTTTATCAGGTTCATCGCAGGACACAACACCCAGAGCATAGCTTCCTTCCATTTTTGAAACGGCCTTCATAACTGCATCCAATAAATCACCATTATAAAAATGGCAGATTAGATTTGGTATAACCTCTGTATCTGTCTCAGAATAAAATTTGTATCCTTTTGAAGAAAGCCATTCTCTCAAATGAAGATAATTTTCTATAATTCCATTATGAACAACGCTTATAGAACCATTTTCACTTGTATGAGGATGTGAATTTATATCAGATGGTTCACCGTGAGTTGCCCATCTTGTATGGCCGATTCCTATTTTACCCTTAACTGGACTAGTATCTAACTTGTCCTTAAGGTTTGCAAGCCTTCCCTTACATTTGGAGATTTCTATAACATCTTTATCAATAACTGCTATACCAGCTGAATCATAACCTCTATACTCTAGTTTTGATAGACCTTCAACCAAAATAGGTGAAGCCTCTTTCTTTCCAACATAACCTACTATACCGCACATAAAAATCTTCCTTTCTTTTTCACGTCTAAATTTAAGATTTAACTCAAAAAAAGGAAAAACAGATTTACTAGCACCTAATTGTTTTGTACTAAGAATTACTTCTTAGTTTTGTCAATTGTTAACGGTAGTGCTTATACCGTAGGGCATCCGCCGAATAATCGATAAACCCTATCCTCGTCAATTTACGAGCGTAGCTACCTATGTAGGTAACTACGGCCGAAAGTAAACTTATCCTCCGGGAGATGTCCCCAAGCTTCGGCACTATAAAAACTTTTAATCATTCTAAAGCTCAGTATTTTGAAAATCTAAGACACTTTGATAAACTCGTACCTCAGACACATCAAAGCATCTAAGATTTTCTAAAATACTGAGCTAAGAATGACAAAAAAGTTTTTATATGTGCTTTCAGCTTTGGAAACATCTCCCTGCGTATAAATTTACTTTCTGTTGCAGTTCTATATATAGATACCTAAACCAGACACTTAAATTGTACGCAGGGATATATTGACATTCTGGAAGGCACACTTAAATACTTTTGTTATAAGTCTTAGCGAAGTATTTTAGAAAGTCTTAGGGCTATTGATATGTTTGAGGTACGAGTTTATCAATGGTTCTTAGACTTTCAAAATACTGAGCCTTAGACTTATCAAAAGTATTTATTGTGCCGGAAGAATGCCAATATATCCCGGAGTATAAGTTAAGTGTTGGCTGTATTTGTCTATAATAATGCACAACTCCATAATTAATACTTTAAGTAAGTAACCAGCTCGTAAATTCTGGCGCTTTGTTAATGTATATACTTAAAACTAACCTCCAATAATATAGATTATTCCTGTTTTTCTTTAATGAGTTACAAACTAATTATATTTTCATTAATGGATTTTCGTCAATACAGAAGGAGATGCATCTACTTCAATATTGTCATGGTGTTAAAATGTCAAAATTGAAGTATTATAGCTTGCAAAAAATACAGACCGGATATTTCAGATTTGTCACGAAATTGCATTGCCAACATTAAAGTACTGCATATTGAAAAAACGTTTACTTTCTTTTAAAGTATAGTCATCAAGACAAATCAAACCGAGGGGGTTAAAAAATAATGGAACTTTCTAAAAACTCATCAGATAGCACCTTAAATAAAGGTGGAAATAGTAAAGCTAAGTTGCAGAAGTTTGGTGGATTTCTTTCAGGTATGGTATTACCTAATATCGGAGCATTTATAGCTTGGGGACTTATAACAGCAATATTTATTCCAACTGGTTGGTGGCCTAATGAAGCTTTTGCTAAATTAGTAGGTCCTATGATCACTTATTTGTTACCTATATTGATTGGTTATACTGGTGGTAAGTTAGTTTATGGTGTTAGAGGAAGTGTTGTTGGTGCGGTAGCAACTGTGGGAGTTATTATAGGAGCTTCAATACCTATGTTTCTTGGTGCAATGATAATGGGACCACTCGGAGGATATCTAATTAAAAAATTTGATCAACTGATTGAAGGAAAAGTTCCAACTGGATTTGAAATGTTGGTAAACAACTTTTCAGCAGGAATTTTAGGTGGATTACTTACATTATTAGGATCATCCTTCATTGGCCCAGTTGTAAACAGTGTATCTGTTGCCATTGGGGGAGCAGCTCTATTTATAACACAGAAAGGATTATTACCTTTTATAGCAATATTAGTTGAACCAGGTAAGATATTATTCTTAAATAATGCAATAAATCATGGCGTATTTTCTCCACTAGGTATTGAGCAAGTAAAAACAGCTGGAAAATCTATATTCTTCTTGCTTGAATCCGATCCAGGTCCAGGTTTGGGTTTACTAGTAGCTTATATGTTATATGGTAAAGGAAATGCAAAACAATCTGCACCTGGTGCTGCTATAATTCATTTCCTAGGTGGTATTCATGAAATATATTTCCCATATGTTTTAATGAAGCCAATACTAATACTTGCTGTAATAGGCGGTGGAATGGCTGCTGACTTAACATTTGTAGTAACTAAAGCTGGACTTGTAGCACCACCTTCCCCTGGTAGTATATTTGCAGAACTTGCAATGTGTCCCAAAGGTGGCTTCTTACCGGTTATAACTGGTATAGCGGTTGGTGCAGTAGTTTCATTCTTAATAGCATCAGTTCTTCTTAAGAGAAGTAATGTGGAAGTTGATGATGATTCCTTTGATGACGCTAAGAATTTGGTTTCAAATCTAAAAGCAGAAAGCAAAGGACAAAAAACTCAGAATGTTGAAAAAATAGAGGAAAAATCTATAGAAATTCCGAACTTAATAGTATTTGCATGTGATGCTGGTATGGGTTCATCTGCAATGGGGGAATCTATACTTAAGAAAAAGATAAAGGATGCAGGACTTAGTATAGTTGTAAAGCATTCAGCAGTTAATGAAATTCCGAAGGAAGCAGAAGTAGTGTTTACTCAGGAAGGCCTTGTAGGAAGAGCAAAACAGGTAGCACCTGATGCGAAAATTGTAACTGTTAAGAATTTTCTTGATAATACAACTTATGACAAATTCATTGAAACTCTAAAAAAATAATAATAACGAATGGCGGTGAAAATTATGATGGACTTAACTGCCAGACAGAAATTCATTTTAAATTCAATAATAGAGAAAGGGTCTTTGAACATCAAAGACCTTTCCCAACAAATTGATGTAAGCAGCAGAACAATATCAAGAGATTTATCGGCAATTAATAAGGTTTTATCTGATAAAGATTTATTAATTTACGAAGAGAGCTCAAATTTATATATAAAGGGCGAAGAAGAAGCTTTAAAAGATGTAAAGAAATCGCTGGGAGGCATTCCTTTGCAGTGGTTGTTAACACAGGAACAGAGGATATTACTCATAACAGCACAGCTTTTAGTAGCGCATGAACCATATAAATCTGCTTACTTTAGCTATCAATTTAATGTTGTTGAGGGAAGTATAAGTCTTTATATGGATAAAATTGAGCAATGGCTAAATGCTCATAACCTTTTACTTAGCAGAAAAAGAGGTCAGGGCATAATAGTTGAAGGTTCTGAATGGAACAAGAGAAGTTCATTTATTAAATTAATTTACGAATATAAACCAATTGATGAGTTACTCGCTTTTGTATATGGTAGTAAGACTGACCCTGCTATAAATGCTTTTTTTAAAACTATTTTTAGTGAAGAACTTATAGGAATTACAAAAAATTTGCTTGAATCAATCAATAATAAAATAGTAACCAATAAGGATGACATAGCTTATTTTACTTCCTTTATTCACGTTTTGTTGTCCTTAAAAAAGACTAAACTTAGTTCTTCAATAGAATTGCCAGCATACTTAGTACAGGATGTTTTATCATCTAATGAATTTTCTTTTAATCAAGAGATAAAGGAATATTTACTTTCAGTAAATATAGACATTTCAGACAGAGAATTAGCTTACATGGCTATTCAACTCATGGGAAATAAATATATTTATAAAACTGACGGAAAATTTAAAGAATTAGGCATTCCTCTAGAAGACTTATCTTCTGAGGTTGTATACGAGGTGGCAAAGAAACTAAATATAAAAATAGAATGTGATGAGCAATTAATTTTAGGGTTAACACAACATTTTAATCCGGCTTTATATAGAATCAACATGGGCATACAGGCAAGAAATCCACTAGTGGATGAAATTAAACAATACTATGGAGATTTATTTAAAGCAGTGGACTATGCCTGCAGGTTGGTATTCTCAAAATATAACATCACTATGTCTCAAGATGAAATAGGCTATATAACTATGCATATAGGAGCAGCTATAGAAAGAAGTAATGCTCATAAAAATAAATTGTCTGCGCTGGTAATTTGTCCTAGCGGCACAGGGACTGCTCGGATATTGTCACATAAAATCAAAGAAGCAATACCGCAAATAGAATCCGTTACTATATCTTCCATTAGGGAATGGACAGAAGTTGATACTAACTACGATATGGTTCTATCAACAGTTAGTATTGATGGAACTACAAATAAGAAAAATATAATAACTGTTTCGCCCTTTCTGCAAAACGAAGATATAGATAAAATTAATAATTTTATTAAGCTGCATCTTTCAGGTAATAGTGTGCTGAATAACATTACCTCATTACCTGGAGAAGAAAAAAATGAGAACTCAATAATAGACGAATATAACGTGATTAATGATATATTAAAAAATTTACAACTTGAGGTTATTGATACTGATTCCTTTGAAGCTTTAGTTAAGTCAATAGCTAGAAGTTTGGACGATAAGGAATTAATAATTGATAAAGAAGAAATTGAGCATCTAATATTTAAAAGAGAAGAATTAGGAAGCGTAGTTATTCCAGATTGTCATTTAGCCTTGCTGCATACAAGATCCGATACTGTAAAAGCTCCTCTTTTAGGGGTATATAGACTAAAAAATCCTATGAAACTAAAAAGCAGTGGATTTGAAGATGAAAATGTAGATGCCTTTATAGTGTTACTAGCAAGGAAGAACGAGCAAAGCTATGTTCTTGAACAGATGGGAAAAATAAGTATTGCTTTAATTGAAAGCAAAGCTTTCACTGAAACCTTGAGATTAGGAGATATTAAAGATTTAAGAAACTCTATAATTAGAGTATTGAATGAGGAGGAAATCTAAATGAATTTAACAGTATTAAATGAAGAAAATATCGCACTAAATGTAGAAACTGAAACAAAAACTAAAGCTATAGAAAGAGTTGGAAATCTACTCGTACAAAATGGATATGTAGAAAAAGATTATATAGAAGGTATGAAAAAAAGAGAGGCCGATATTACAACCTACATCGGTAATGGTGTAGCAATACCCCATGGAATGAATCAATATATAAAATATATCAAAAATTCAGGAATAGTAATAGCTCAGTATCCTGAAGGAGTAGATTTTGGAGAAGGTAATACAGCTTATCTTGTTATAGGAATTGCAGGAAAAAATGATGATCATATGGCTATATTGTCTAAGATAGCTATAGCATGTCAGGATGAAAAAAGTGTACAGAAATTAATAGATTCAAAAGATAAAGAGGAAATAATAAAGCTTATTATGGACAGTGATAGTGAATAGTAGCTTTTATTATTCACTACCACAAATGACTTAATATTTTCAATAAAATTAGCAATGATTGGAGTGAAACTATGATTACAACAATTACTTTAAACCCTGCAGTAGATAAGACAATAGAAATAGATACTTTTAGAATAGGCAGTGTAAATAGAATTTCAAGCAGCAGAGTTGATGCAGGCGGTAAAGGAATAAATGTATCTAAGGTTATACAGAGTTTAGGTGGAAAGAGTAGAGCAATTGGAATATTAGCAGGAAAAAACGGAGAGTTCATAAAGGAATATCTAGACTCTATAAAAATAAAGAATGATTTTGTATTTGTAGAAGGAGAAACAAGAATAAATACAAAAGTAGTAGATCCAGTAAGTCACACTAATACAGATATAAATGAAATTGGACCTATGATATCTAATGAAAACATTGATAAGCTATGGAACAAGTTCTACGAAAGTTCAGATGAAAATTCCATAGTAGTTTTATCAGGAAGTATTCCTAAGAATGTTGATAAAAGCATATACAAAACATGGATAGAAAAAGCTAAAGAGAAAAATATAAAGACAATTTTAGATGCAGATGGTGAATTATTTAAGCAAGGTATAAAGGCGGCTCCTTATCTTGTAAAACCTAATATTCACGAACTTGAAGGACTATTTGGACAAAAAATTGACAGCATAGAAAAAGCAGTAAAACTATCTAAGGAACTGCTTAGTCAAGGTGTAAAAATTGTAGTAGTTTCTCTTGGAGAAGATGGAGCATTATTTGTAAAAAAAGAACTTGTAGTCTTAGCTAAAGGAATAAAGGTAGAGGTTAAAAGCACAGTTGGTGCCGGTGACTCCATGGTGGCAGCACTTGCGCTTGCTATGGATAAAGGATATGACTTTGAAAAAGCAGTAAGACTTGCAGTAGCCTGTGGAACTGCTAGTGTTATGACAGAAGGAACACAGGCAGCAGATATAGATACTGTTATGAACTTAGAAAATTTAGTGCAATTTGAATATATAAATTATTAGAGAAAAGAGGAGAATTTATAATGAAAACTAAAGCAGTAAGACTTTATGGAAAAAATGATCTAAGATTAGAGGAATTTGAATTACCAGAAATAAAAGATGATGAAATATTGGTACAAGTTATTACAGATAGTTTATGTATGTCTTCTTATAAGGCTGCTATTCAGGGAGAAGATCACAAAAGAGTTCCTAATGATGTAGCTACTAATCCTGTAATAATAGGACATGAATTTGCAGGTAATATAATAAAGGTTGGTTCCAAATGGAAAGATCAGTTTAAAGAAGGCGAAAAATTTGCTATACAGCCTGCTCTAAATTATAAAGGAAGTCAGGCATCACCTGGATATTCATATCCTTACTTTGGTGGAGATGCTACTTACACTATAATACCTCATGAAGTTATGGAACTTGGATGCCTTCTACATTATGATGGTGAATCCTACTATGATGCATCCTTAGCGGAGCCAATGTCTTGTATAATAGGAGCCTTCCATGCTAACTATCATACAGTGCCAGGAAAATACGAATATAATATGGGAATTAAAGAAGGCGGAAAGATGGCTCTGCTTGCAGGAACAGGACCAATGGGACTTGGTGCAATAGAATATATACTTAACTGCGATAGAAAACCATCAATGCTTGTAGTAACAGATATAGATGAGAAAAGAATTGAAAGAGCAAAAGCTATATTTGCAGAGTCAAACCAAAAGGGTGTTGAGCTAATATTTGCAAATACTAAGGAAATAGAAGATGTTCCTGCATACTTAAAAGAGCTTTCAGGAAATACTGGTTATGATGATGTATATGTTTATGCTCCGGTAGAACCATTATTAGAACAAGCAGACAAGATATTAGCAAGAGATGGCTGCTTGAACTTCTTTGCAGGACCGACAGATACAAGCTTCTCAGCAAAGTTTAACTTCTACAACGTGCACTATTCATCAACTCATATTGTTGGGACAAGCGGTGGAAATACAGATGATATGATTGAATCCTTAAAAATGACTGAGTCTAATTTAATAAATCCATCAGTTATGGTAACTCATATAGGAGGACTTGATTGTGTAGCAGAAGCTACTTTAAAGCTTCCAAAGATTCCAGGAGGAAAGAAGCTTATATATACAAATATAGACTTAGAGCTTACAGCAATAGAAGACTTTGAAGAAAAGGGAAAAACAAATCCTGTTTTTGCAAAACTAGATGAGATAGTAAAGAAAAACAATGGACTATGGTGTGCAGAAGCAGAAAAATATTTACTTTCAAATTTAAGCAAATAGTTATAAGGAGAATGGGGCTGTTACAATTATAGACATACACGGCCGACACTTAACTTATACTCCGGCATATGTTTCCAAGCTTCGGCACGATAAAAACTTTTTGTCAATCTAAAGCTCAGCATTTTGAAAATCTAAGAAGATTTTCTAAAATGCTTCGCTAAGACTGACAAAAAGTTTTTATATGTGCTTTCAGCTTTGGAAACATATACCTGCGTATAAGTTAAGTGTCTGGTGTAGATGTTTAAATAATGTAACAGCCCTTCTTATATCCTAAAAAGTTTATAAAGTTAAAATTATAAAAGTAATACAAAACATCGCTTATTCAGATACTCAGGTAGTACCCCTGCGAAACAAGAGAGCAGGAGTTTCTTTTAAATTAAAGATTTTTCGTAGTGTAGTGGAAGAAAAATCCTCCTTCTCTGTCATCTAAAAATATTTAATTTGTGTTAATTGTTACCAATAGATATTCTTTATAAGTTAAATGTCAGCCGTGGTTGTCTATATAATTTTCGGCCGTGCGACCCTATAGAATAAAAGCAGCTTTTCCTAATTTTAGAACTGTATTGTAAGTACAGTTTTTAGCCACTAATTTGATATTATAAGTATCTAATTAGTGGCTTCCATATGTTGTATAATGTTATTAAATTTAGAAAGCTTAAAGCATTTTGAAGTTGAAATTAGGAAGGAAATGATTGTAATTATGCAAATAAATAAGCTTATTTATTTTTTAAGTGTAGCAAATCATTTAAATTTTACTAAAGCAGCACAAGAATGTTATTTAGCACAGCCAGCAATTAGTCAGCAGATTACTTCATTAGAACAGGAAGTTGGATTTCAATTGTTTAAAAGAAGTAGTAGAAGTGTTGAACTTACTGAGGCTGGAAAAATATTTTACGAAGAAATAAAAAGTGTAGTAGAGAGATATAAAAATGCAGTAAAGAAAGCTGAAAATATTGCCTACGGATTTAAAGGGATGATAACAATTGGAGTGTGCGGAGACGTAGAAGAACTATTTTTGCCACAGATATTAAACAAATTTAAGGGAATGTATCCATTAATTGATGTTAAATTTAAAAAAGCATCCATCGAAGAAATAAGGAAACAATTAGAAAATAAGATTTACGACGTTGTATTCACATGGCCCTATGATATTGAGAATTTAAAAAGTATTGCTTACAAAATAATGTTTGAAGAAGATGCTTGTGCTATGATGAATTCTGACAACGATTTAGCAAGTAAATCCGCTGTTTCTAGAGAAGAGCTTGCTGGAGAAAATAATATAATGATAGAGTATAAAGAAAAAACAAAGAATTACAAGTATTTTTGCGAGTTTTACAGTAAACATAACATCATTCCTAAATCTATTATGACTGTACCAGATGGCAGTATATTAAATCTGATGATAGATTTAAATATGGGTATAAGTATTGTACCTAAGATAGTTAAGAAACTAAATAGATCTAAAGTTTCTTTTGTGGAAATAGAAGGAGAACCCCATCCTATTAAATTTTGTTTAGCCTATTTAAGGGATAATACAAATCCTTGTGTGGAGTTATTTGTTAAAGAAGCATCTATAAGTTAATCTTATAGATGCATTGTTTTATTGTATTTTTAATAAACAAAAGGAGATGGTACAATAAAAGCATAGTAAAGGAGGAATATTATGGATAAAAATTCTGATATTTTTAAACCCATACACATTGGAAACGTTATAGCTAAAAATCGTATTGAAGTCGCACCAGCAGGAGCGTTTTTATGTTCAAGAGATGGTGGAAACACTCCCGAATTTTTGGCTTATTTAAAATCATTATCTAAATCAGGAGCTGGAATTGTTACTCTGGGAGTTTCATCAGTAGATGAACAAAGTTCAGGAGTACCTGTTACTAATGTTGGAAATTCACTATATATATCTGATTTAGCTGATATTGTAGAAGTAATTCATAGATATGGAGCATTAGCAAGTATAGAATTAATATCGGGACAATATATGCTTACGCCGCCTGAAGTTGTGGCGACGGGAAGTAGTAAGAAATTAATTAAACATATAATAGAGTTATTCGCAAATGCTGCTGAGAGATGTATGATTGCTGGCTTTGATATGATTATGATTCATGGCGGACATGGAAACGTTCCAGCTATGTTTTTTTCAAAAAAACATAATCATAGAACTGATGAATATGGTGGGTCTTTTAAAAATAGATGTAGATTTGGACAAGAACTACTAGAAGCAATACGTGCAAAGGTAGGAAATAGAATAGCAATTGAATATCGAATAAGTGCAGAAGAATTATTAGAAGGTAATTCTGAGATAGAAGAAACTTTAGAATATGCAAAGAAAATTCAAGACAAAATCGATATTATTCATGTATCAAGAGGATTACTTGAAGAAAAAGTATTATTACCATATATATTTCAACCGACATATTTTCCACGTGCAATGAATTTAGAGGCAGCTAAAAGGTTTAAAAAAGAATTGAATATTCCAGTATCCGTAGTTGGAAGCTTTGATTTAGAAACTGCAGAAAAAGCCATTTCAAGTGGCGCTGTAGATGTAGTAGCCATGATAAGGAATATTTTAGCAGATACAAACTGCGTAAGTAATGCTTATAAAGGCAAAAGTGATCAGACGAGACCATGTGTACGTTGTAACACTTGTATTAATAGAACACATACACAATTCATACGATTAAGATGTGCCGTTAATCCATTAATAGGTAGGGAAACTCAATTTCCTGAGATTGCATGGGCTAGACACAGTAAGAAAGTAGTCATAATTGGTGGAGGACCATCAAGTCTTGAGGCTGCTAGAATAGCCTCAAAGAAAGGTCATACTGTAGTCATTTATGAGAAAAACAGTGAATTAGGTGGAGCGTTAAGAATGGCTACCACTGCATTATTTAAAAAGGATTTAAAAGATTACCTTGATTGGTCAGTAAGAACCGTTATGAGTGACCCTAAAATAGAAGTCAAGCTTAATAAATTAGCAACTCCTGAAAATATACTTGGAGAAAATCCTGATGTCGTTCTAATTGGAGTTGGGGCAAAACCTATCATTCCTAAGTTTACTTTAAGTGGTACAGATAAAGTTGTTTGGGTTGGAGATGTAGAATTAAGGAAGATACCAGTAGGTGAAGATGTTGTAATTGTAGGAGCTGGGTTTACTGGCTTAGAAGCTGCTCTTTCCTTAGCAGAAGAGGGCAAGAAAGTTAAAGTTATAGATATAATTCCAGAAGAAAAGATAGGTGCTGATGGTATACAAATTAGCATGATTGGACTGAAGGAGTTGCTTAAAAAAGCAGGTGTCACCTTTATTTGTGAAGTTAAGTTATCCGATGTAACAATGGAAGGAGCTGTTATAGAAGATAAGAATGGAAATAAGAAAATTATTCCATGTGATACTGTAATTCTATCTTTAGGGGTGAGGGCTGATAAAGAACAAGTTGAATTATTTAGAGACCTAGTAGAAGAAACTTATGCTATTGGAGATTGTAATACAAAAGGTGGAACTTTGTGGAATGCAACAAGAACTGGCTTTGATGCTGCAATGGAATTATAAAAAGGAGGATGTGTTATTATGAAGACTGGACAGGAATTGTACAATGAACATTTAAACAGGATAAAGGCTGCAATAACCTTAGAAAAGAATGATAGACCACCTATTTCGATGAATTCTGCTGCTTTTTGTGTTAGACACGCAGGTGGAAAATTATCTGATTTAATAAAGGATGTAGAGTATGGGAATGACCTTGTTTTAAAAGGAGTACAGTCGCTTGGAGATATAGATTGTATCCAAGGCGGTGCAGATTACCCAGCTTTGATGGGTACTGTATATCTCTCACCAACTAAGCTTCCAGGAAGAGAACTTCCTGATGATATGCTTTGGCAGCTTGATGAAAAGGGACTAATGACAGTAGAAGATTATGATACTATTATAGACAAAGGCTGGAATTATTTTTCAAGAGATTTTATTAAAAATAGATTAGGAAATCTTGCTAAGGATATTGAATATTTCATGCCATTAGCTCCTAAAATAAACAAAAAAATTACAGATGCGGGATATGTAATTTTAACACCAGCATTAGCTTTGCCGCCTTTTGATACCATAAGTGGAGCTCGATCAATATCCAAGTTCATGAGAGATCTGCATAAAATGCCTGACAAATTACAGGCAGCTTTTGATGTGATTTTAGAAGAGACTATAGAAGGTTTAAGACAGCAAATACGTGCTACTAAGCCGCTTACAGTATTTGTAGGAGGAGCGCGTGCTGCAGGAGATTTTTTATCTACAAAATTATTTGATCGTCTCTTTTGGCCGTACTTTAAAAAAATTGTTGATGTTATAGTCGAGGAAGGATCTTTTGCATATCTCCATTTAGATATGTCATGGAATCGTTTTCTGGATTATTTTCTTGAACTTCCAAAGGCTAAATGTATTTTTTCACCAGATAGTACAACAGATATTTTCAAAGCAAAAAAAGTTTTGGATGGTCATATGTGCATAATGGGTGATGTATCACCTTCATTATTGACATTAGGTACATCGGAGGAAGTACATGATTATTGCATGAGATTAATGACTGAAGTAGGACCTATAGGATTTATTATGGCTGCAGGTTGTATGCTTCCTGCAAATGCTAAGCCTGAAAATGTAAGAGCTATGTTAGAAACTGTCTATGGCAAATAAATCATAATATGTATTATATTAACTACATTGTGCGTAAATAAATATAGCGAAATTCAACAGTGTGTAAGTTTTATAATTGGAATATTCGTAATATACTGATATTGGAACAGAAACAATTTTATATTATTAAAAAATTAATAATAAAAATTATTTAGATTAAGAGGGGGAATTATCATGAGTAAAAAATTAGTTGAAGCAATGGCTAATCTTGACGAGGATGTTGTACTTTCAGAGGTTAAAGTCTTGTTAGATCAGGGAGTACCTACACTGGATATTATACAGAGTTTGCAGGATGGTATGGGAATCGTAGGAAAGAGATTTGAGGAAAAAGAGTATTTCTTATCTGAATTAATTATGTCTGCGGAAGTATTTAATGAAGCTTCACAATTACTTGGGGGAATGGGAGAAGCTGGAGAATCTAAATATGGAGTATTTGTTTTAGGAACTATATATGACGATATCCACGATATAGGGAAAAATATTGTAACTACTGTAATGAGAAGTAATGGCTTTGAAGTCATAGACTTAGGCGTTGACGTTCCTACAGCAAAATTTATTGAAGCAATCAAACAGTATAAGCCTAAAGTGGTTGGTATATCATGTCTTTTGACTACGTGCTTCGACAACGTGAAAGAATGTATACAGGCAATTGAAAATGAAGGACTTAGAAACAATGTAAAGGTTCTCATTGGAGGAGGTCCTGTTGATGAAGCTACTGGCAAATATGTAAAAGCAGATGTAGTAGCTAAAAATGCACAAAGTACTGTAGATTACTGCAAAAAGTTTGCGGAGGTGAAATAATATGACTCCACAAGAAGTGACTACAGTACGTGATAAAAGAATGATGGCTGCACTTAATATGGAGAAACCAGATAGAATTCCAATTATGCTTTCTGGACAGATGTATTTTAAATTTATAGATCCTACAATGACAATATCTGATTGGTGGGATAGGCAAGAATTAGTAGATGAATATCTTATAAAAGCTGCCGAGTTACCTGTACTTAATGAAATGGATTCACCTCCTGCAGCTACTGGGGTACCAATGGATTTTATGCAGCAAAACTTTGCTTCTATGTGGTTTGCAAAAATGAAGGTTCCAGGACGTGAATTAGCTAAAGATGCGCTTTGGCAAATCGATGAGCAGGGACCTATGACAGAAGATGATTATGACATTATTATAAATAAGGGTTGGAATGTGCTTAAGCAAGAGCTTTTTAAAAGAATTGGATTCGATCCAGAAAAATTGCCTAAACCAGATCCGGAATATATGGGTAAGGTAGGTAAGAAAGTTGCTGCTCTTGGAAAAACAAGTGTTGGAATGGCTGGAGGATTGCTGCCTATGCCACCTTTTGAGACTCTAAGTGGTGCACGTAAATTACCAAAATTCTTTAGGGATTTACACCGTATGCCAGATAAGGTTAGAGCTGCTTTAGATGTTATGGAACAGGAAGAAGTAGAGAATACAGTTAAGGCAATGAAAGCAATGCCAGGGGTATACGGATTCATAGGAGGAACTCGTGCAGGCTGTGATTTTATATCCGCAAAGGTTTTTGAAAAATTCTATTTCACATATTACCAAAAGGTAGTACCTGCAATGCAGGCAAATAATGTAAAGACTTGGTTTCATATGGATGGTAATTGGGAAGGATTCCTTCCTTACTTTAGAGAATTTCCAAAAGCTCAATGCATATGGGATCCCGATCACATAACTAGCAATGTAAAGATGAAAGAGATACTTGGAGATAAAATGTGTATTACAGGTAATGTTCCACCAGCACTTACATCAGTAGGAACACCTGAAGAATGCTATAACTATGCTAAGGAGATTATTGAAATATTCGGTGATACTGGTTTCATTATGAATTCAGGCTGCAGTGTTCCACCTAATGCAAAACGTGAGAATATAGAGGCTGTTATTTTAGCAACTTTAGGAAAATAAAAAATTAAGATACCTTTCATTAGTTGATATAATATTTATTGATAATAAAATGACTACGGAAGGTATTTATAAACGGGGCTTATGCATGAATTCATAATGTAAAAGAAAAATGCGAAACTTATCATACTAAAGTTTAGCAAGCAATAGATATGATAAAAGTTACGCATAAATTTGGGTTACTTGAGGAATACCTAGCTTCCACACTCAGTATTCTTCTAAAGTTATTTTGCCCAACTAAAACTTAATTACCATTTTTCTATTAGGTTTAAATCCAATAGGAAGGCAATTAAAAAATACATGTAATAAAATATTTTTTAGAAAAATTTATTAAAGTTAAGTTTGATAATTTTAATTCTATTACTAATTTATCATATAAAGCTAATAAATGTAAAGAGGCAAATATGTTGTCGAACTTGACAATAACGATTACTTGAAAAATCAAAAATTTTAAAATTTTAGCCCAATAGCTTAATTTTACATGCATAAGTTCTGTTTATTAATTTATCCTTTAGATCATTTGAAATTTATAAAAATTTAATTAAATGAAAGAGCGAAAGGGGTATAGAACGATGAGTAAAAATAAGTCATTAGCAATACTTGCAATATTTTCATTCTCATTTATTGCAATGATAATAGGAACAACCTCACCAGCACTTGCAAGTATAGGGCAGGCTTTCCCGCAAATAGATTTTAGTATTGTGGTATTAGTGGCTACACTGCCAGCTTTAGCTACGGTTCCATTTTCCATTATAGGAGGAAAATTAGCGGGAAACGTTATGACATTTAGAGGACTTGCAATTATTAGTGTAATTCTTGTTACAATTGGTGGTACTGCACCTTACTTCATGAGTAGCTTTTCCGGAATTCTTTTTATGAGAATAGTGATGGGAGCTGGATGTGGCTTGGGATCTCCAATTCCAGCGGCACTTATTATGAATATTTTTGAAGGAAAAGAAATAGAAAATCTTATGGGTTATAATGGCATTGTTCAAAATATGGGCGGTATTGTATTCCAATTGCTTGGAGGGTTTTTATGTACCATTGGTTGGAAGTATACCTTCTTAGCTCACCTTTTTTGTGTCATACCCCTCCTAATAGTTATCTTTTTATTGCCAGAGCCTGCAAAAGTTGAAAAGGTTGTTGGGGAGAAAGTGAAAATGCCTGGTATGGTATATGTATGGTCTACAATTTTCTTGGTTTACGAAATGTTATTATACCCAATGTTAACAGGTATGTCATCCTTAATACTTGCCAATAATTTAGGAACTGCTGCTAGTGCAGGAGTAGTGCTTACTATGTTTACTGTAGGTGGAATGGTGGCAGGTGCAGTATTTGGACGGGTATATCACATTGCTACAAAATACACTATCGTCATAGGAATGATTCTAAATGCTTTAGGATATATATTATTGATCTTTGGTAACAGCGTTTTTATATTCACAGTTTCATCAACTATGGTCGGAATGGGCTTTGGGTTTATTATGACAGCTATATTGATGTATGTTGGCATGCCAGTTACTCCATCAGCACAACCCCTAGCAATTTCTATAGCAATTGCATTTATGAGTATAGGCGGTTTCATTTCAAGTTTCTTCTTTGCTTTTATTGAGCGTATGTTAAATATAACATCTATGAGATTTCCTTTCGTATTAGGTGCTGTATGTCTTGTGGCTTATTCTATTATTCAAACATTGATTAACTTAAAATCATCTAAGACACAAAATTCACAGGTAGGTGTATAGTTATGAACAAAAGAAGTAAAAAGGGATTAGCGAGTCTATTATTTATACCTTTAGCATTAAGTACATTAGCATTAAATACAGTTCATGCTGAACAGAGTAAAGTTATAAGAATGGGAGAGACGGATAGATATGCAACTGCAGCTAAAGTTGCTATAACTAATTGGAACACTAGTGATAGTGTAATATTAGTTTCTGGTGAAGGATATGCAGATGCTGTAAGTGCATCTGTATTAGCTAAAAAATTAAATGCACCAATACTTTTAACAACAGCTGAAACATTAAATTCAGATACAAAATCAGCTATGATAGCATTAAAAGTCAAAAATGTATACGTTGTAGGTGGGAAAGCTTCTATAAGTCAATGGATAAGAGATGAACTAAAGAACAGTAATTATAACTTAATCGAATTGCAAGGAGCTAACAGATATGAAACTAATGTGGCTGTTGCAAAACAACTGGTCAAGCTTGGAGTAAAGGCAGATACCCTAATGCTAGCAGGTGGAGAAGGATTTTCTGATGCTTTATCTGCAGCACCAATAGCAGCAGCTAAAGAAGAAATACTATTGTTAGGCAATAATGATGATGAGTCAATGAAATCAGTGATTGAATTTATAAAATCTAACAATTCAAAGGTAACAATATTAGGAACAAAAAACGTTATAAACGACACTATGTACAATAAACTAGATGCAGTAGAAAGAGTAGATGGTGGTATTGATAGATTCGAAACAAACAGGAATGTACTAGAAAAATTCGGATCAGAGTTAAAAGATGGGCAGATTTTTGTTGCTAATGCAAGTGGGCAAGGTTATGCAGATGCTTTAGTAGCGGCAGCCTTAGCTGGAAAAGCAGCAGCACCATTAGTATTGTTAGATACAACGTCATCAGAAGCAACAAGAAAGTCCTTAGACTATATTAAAGGAAAATCAGCTAAAACAACAGGCATAAATATTATTGGAGGAACAGGAGTTGTATCTAAAGAAACAGAAGATGCGCTAAATTCAGCAGTAGCTAATAGTGATCAGGTTGCACCTACTGAAGAAGCTACGATTAAATCTATAGAGATGATTAACCTTAATCAGATAAAAGTTGAATTTAACACAGCAGTCGATCATAATTCAGCTGTAGACGTAACGAACTATGAAATAAATGGAACTAAATTAATTCCTTGCAGCGGATTGAGTAATATTCCCAAAGATATAAATGCAGCCTGTGTTTACTATGCAGATCCATACAATTCTTATATAACACTTGCTCATCCAAGAAAGCAATATGATAAGTTGACTTTTACAGTTAGAAACACTATTTTAAATACAGATAAAACTAAAACAGTTGAAGGACTTAGTAAAGATTTAACATTATCGGATACTGCAGTTCCTACATTAAAAAATATAGTTATGGATGGAAATAACGAGTTAAGAGTAGAATTTTCAGAAGCTATTAACTTTAAAAGTCTAAAAGAATTAAAGAATAAAGTTAAACTTGATGGAAAAAATTTGGATGACTATGGGATTGATGAAGCCTATACTGCATTTAATGATGGTATGACAGTGCAAGATTCTTCATATGAACCAGTCGGAATTTGGGGAAATAGAGTATCTTTCTACCTTAATACACCAATACCAACTGGAAATCATACATTAAAGGTTTTAGACGGAGATAATAATGGATTGTTGAATGACGCAGCTGGATTTATATTTAAAGAATCAAGCATGGATTTTAAAGTAGATACAAATAATACTGAACCAGTAGTTAAGTCAATAACGCACCCTGAAGGCGGACAAATTTTTATTTTATTTGATAAATCAATGGATATGAAATCTGCACCAGATCTATCAAATTACGAACTAAATGGTAAAAAGTTAAGTGAGGTCCCAGGAATTATTGCTTTTAATGCAGAGCCATTCTTTGATCTAGTAAAAATATTTTATGTGCCTGAAAATCTATTTAATAATGGTTCAAATGTAGTTTATATAAGTGACAATGTTAAAGATGCTTATGGAAACAAGGTTGCAGAGGATACTAGAATAGCTTTCACTAACGCTGTAGACAATGCTAAACCTACTGTTAATAGTGTTAATATAATAGATAGCGAAACTATCCGCATAGAATATAGTAAAGTTGTAGATTATAGTTATGCTACAAGTAAATCAAACTACAAACTACTAGATAGCAAGGGTATAGATATAACCAGTCATATTAAAGCTATAGTTAATAGTTCTGGTACAACTAGCAGTGATAACGGCAATACTTTTGACATCAAGTTAAATAAATATAATTCAGATGATTCAAACGATGACTGGAGATTAAATTCTTCTAGGTATATATTGACAATAAAGAATATTATTGATACTGCAACTAAAGCAAATACAATGGATGAATATACTACTACTTTAAATGGTAGTGATGGCATAGCTCCAAAAGTAACAGGAACTTATGCAAAGATAAGAAGTACTTCAAGTGAAAAAGATAAAGTAGTTGTATACTTTAACGAGGCTATGGACTCAAGCGCCCTTACAAATAGAGGAAACTACAAGTTTATAAACGGAGAAGGAGAAACTAAGTCTCTACCAGAAGATACTTCAATAACAGCAGGTGGAGATGATAAAAGCGCTATAGTTGAGTTCCCATCAAGCTATAATGTAAAAACTACGGGTAAAACTACTACTGGAACTTCAAATGATGTAACTGCTTTAATAGTTTCTAATGTCAAAGACGAAGCTGGAAATGAATTAGATAGTGTGGCATATACAGGGATAATTGGTGAAATGCAAGTTGGAGCAAAGGTTAAAGTTAACACTGTTAAAGTTTACTATGCTGGAGATGATTTGAAGGTTGATGTCCAGTTTGACAAAGCGATAGACACAATTCAGGCAAGTGATTTCACACTAGGCGGAGTAACACCAAGTAGTGCAAGTATCTCAGGGGATAAAATAACACTTACCTATAAAGATGGAGAGTTAGCTAGTGCTGCGGATAAACAAGCTGCCCCTATCATAACTTTTGCTAATGGAAAGACTAATAATGATGCAAACACGAAAAAGATAGATCTAATAAAATCGCAAGGACAATCAGCATTACTTGGAATAAAAGCTGCTGCTCAAACAACTGATGAAACTGGAACATCCATAGCGAATTTAGATGATAAAACAGGAAATAATCAAAATACTATTTATGATTATGAAGCTGCACCAAGGACTACTTGTACAGACGATACTTCTGTAGATTTTTGGACAGCAGAAAAAGATGTAAATGGAACAAAAGTATATATAACCTTTGATACACCACTTGATGTAAATAGTGGGATTAAGTCCGATGACTTTGCATTCACTGGCTCTAATGGAACAGATATTAAAGCTGATTCAGCAGAGATAAAAGGAAATACTTTAATATTCAACTTTGATCCAACAAACAAAGACTATGATAACGCATTAAAGAATTCCGCTGAAATTGCTGTAAGAGCTAAAAGTACAGTATCTTTAAGAACTATTAAAGATGCAGATGGAAACAATTCTAACTACAAGCCATCTGAGAATGACCTGAAGAAAAGGACTATAATTGTAACTAATAGATAATCACTTAATTATATAAAAATTAATTTAAACTCTTCCTCGAAAAATATGTACCCTTTTAGTAATGCTTATATTGCTGGCAAATATATTTTGCCAGCAATTTTTGTGTTAGAAAATAAACTACTACATTTTTTCGTTACCTATTTGTTTTATTAATTTTAAAACTTTTTCTGATAATTGTATTTCAAATAACAGCTCACTGTCATCAAAGTCAATGTTTGTTAATTCTGTAATGCGATTAATTCTATATTTTAAAGTATTATAATGGATGTGGAGGGCTTTTGAAGTTAGAGTAACATCTTGATTATGCTTTAAATAAGCACATAATGTTTCAAAAAAATCACTATTCTTTTCTTTATCAATACGAATTAAGAACTTTACAATTGGATGAATAAGAAGGTTAAGATGTGCTTTATCTCCAAAACTTAAAATCATATGTGTAACTATATAGTCATCATAATTTAAAATTCGTTGTGAACTATGTAACTGTTTTCCAATTGATAAGCTGGTGATAGTTTGCTTGTAATACTCAGATAAGTCATATAAATTATGAAAAGTCTTACTAATACCTGCCCTACAATTATATTTTTCTAATAGCTTATTAAATAAGGACAATTCATTTGCATTAAATATATTCTCACTTTTTACATCAAATAAAACCACAATATACTTATCATAAATAATTATTGTGTCTCTGTTAAAATAATTTTGCATTTTTCTTTTCAAATAATATATTCTATCTTGATTTTTATTCGTATTATTTAACTCAATGGTAATAACATATAAATTATCATAAAGTTTTAGATTAAAGGCTCTTGCTCGTTCGTTAATTGCATCATGATCATATAATTTTTGATTTATTAAGGCCGTAATAAATGAATCTACTAAAGGATTTATGGATGAAAAATTTTCATTGGAATTCTTAATTGTTAAAGAAAGAAATTTGCAGAGAGTGATCAATATATGTTCATCATACTCTGTGATTGGTTTATTATATTCTAAAATTTTTAAATATGCTATAGATTGTCTGTTTTTTAAAACGTTGCCTACCAACTGCCTATGATTTAATAGTCCGTATTCCCATAAAATTAAATTTGAATCTTCGGTTTGTCCGTTATCTTCGTCAACATTGTTTTCCATAATTGAATTGACATATTGTTCAGTTACATAACCCTTTGAAAGAGTCCATTCCCACAAAGGTTCATTTTTTATTGTATTTCCTCCAGCATGAGCCATAAAGCAAAGAGAAATATCTACTAGTAGTAAAGGATTACCTAAAGTTTCATAGCCTACATCTAAAAGCTGTTGAATAGTTGTCCCTTTTTGGCAAAGCTCTAACAACTTATTCGTAAAGCTTGCTATTTTAATCTGCATATCAGCAGTAAGTTCAGAAAATTGTACAGCCATAACTATCCCTTCTTTGTTGAAATATTAACTATCTTATTAATTTAATCATAGCAGAAGTTAATATTGTTGACAATTATATGGATAAGTAATATTTAATTTGGCTTTGTAAAAGATTACAAATGCTGTATTGAAATTTCTAAAAGCTTGACGAAGATATTGAAGATATTAGGTGCTATAATCTTGTTAAGATTGGTAAAAAGAAACAATGATTAATCGGAGGGGATAGTTATGATAGGAAGATATGGACAGCTATGCACAGTAGCTTACGGTGCTGGTGCAATTAATTCAACAGGAGAAACTGCAAAAGAGTTAGGTTTTAAAAAAGTAATGATTGTAACAGACAAACAAGTTGAAGCATTAGGACATTCTCAAAAGGCAATTGATAGTTTAAAAAAAGCAAATATAGAAACAGTTATATTTAACGGTGTAGAGATGGATGCACCTGATTACACAGTAGAAGCTGGCGGCAATATGGCAAAAAAAGAGCAGGTGGATGGTATCATTGGTATAGGCGGCGGAAGTGTATTAGATACAGCAAAGGGAATAGCTTGTTTTGCTGCCAACGAAATTTCAATTAGTGATATGATTCATCATGCACCTATGAAAAATCCACCAGTGAGATTTGTTTTAATACCAACTACACCAGGTACTGGTTCAGAAAGTACATTTGTAGCTGTCATCACAGATACTAAAAAGCATGAGAAAGTTGGATGCTTTGCTGTGCCATCTTTTTCAATTTTGGACCCAGAACTTACGTTAAGCTTACCAAAGGAAATTACAGCCTATACAGGTATGGATGCTTTTTCACATTGTATTGAGTCCTTGACAAGTATGCAGCCAAATCCACACTCAGATTTACTTGCTTATGATGCAATCGAAAGAAGTGTTAAATGGCTTCCTGTTGCATACAAAGATCCAAATAATTATGAAGCTAGAGATAATTTAGCTTTAGCAAGCAATTTTGCAGGTAAATCCTTCAATGATTCTACAGTTCATGTTGGCCATGCTATTGCCCATTCTTTTGGAGCTCATTTTCATATTCCACATGGTATAGGCTGTGCCTTAGTAACACCTGTTGTAATAGAACTAACAGCTTCAAAATTTCCTGAAAAGATTAAAAAAGTAGGTAAAATTATGGACATTGAAATTAATAGTGAGGATCCAGTTGTAATTGGCAAAACCGTTGCAGATGGTCTTCGTAAATTTATGAAATCTATAGAGGTTCCTTCTTGTAAAGAACTGGGAATTACAAGAGAAGAGATTTTAAATTGTACAGATTATGTACGTAATGAACCTTTACGTAATTTTGGTGGTGTTGCTGTAACAGATGAAATGATTCCAGAATTACTTGCGAAAATCTATGACACATATCAATAAAACATATTAGGAGGGCTTTTATTTATGGGTTATGAAAATTTATTGTCTCCAATTAATATTGGAAGTTTAAAAATACGAAATCGTGTAGTAATGGGAGCTATGGGGTCAGGAACAGCAAATGAAAATGCAACAATCTCTGAATGTGAGTGCGCATATTATGCTGAACGAGCTAAAGGTGGAGTAGGTCTTATTATTAATGAGGTTACTAGAGTAAACAATGATACTGGAATTATGATGCCTCGTCAATCTTCTGCAGCTACAGATGACTGTATTCCTGGGCTCAGGAAACTTGCCAATTCAATACATTATTATAATGGTGCTATCTTTGTTCAATTACACCATCCAGGGCGTCAAACTGTATGTGAAATGATTGGAGGGAAGGCTACAATATCTCCAAGTGGTATTAAAAGTATGTTAACTCAAGCAGATTGTCGTGAAATGACAAATGAAGAAGTGAAAAATCTTGTACAAGATTTTATAAATGCAGCAGAAAGATGCTACAAAGCAGGTATTGATGGTGTTGAACTTCACGCAGCACATGGATATATGTTAAATCAATTTCTATCACCATTTACAAACAAACGAACTGATGAATACGGAGGAAACACTGAAAATAGAGCTCGTATTATTAAAGAAATTATTCAGGGGATTAGAGAGCGAGTGGGGCGAGAGTATCCAGTAATTATGAGAATTTCTGCAGATGAATTTTTAAAAGATTCTGTATTTCCAATTAAAGAAGAAGGCTTACAATTAGAAGAAGCAGTAGAAATATGTAAGTACCTTGTTCCTTTTGGATTAGATGCTATAAATGTATCTGCTGGAATTTATGAAACAATGAATAAAGCTTGGGAACCTATTTCTTATCCAGAAGGTTGGAAAATATATTTAGCTGAAGCTGTTAAAAAGGAGGTTAATGTTCCTGTATTTGGCGTAGGCACTATCCGTAATCCTGATTTTGCCGAAAAAATTATTTCAGAAGGAAAAGTGGATTGTGTAACAATTGCTAGAGGATTACTAGCTGATCCTGACTGGGTAAATAAAACTGCTGAAGGCAGGGTAGATGAAATTCGCAGGTGCATTTCCTGTTTGAATTGCATGGATTCTATGGTGGTTAATGGTATGAACGGTGAACCATTTGCTTGTGCAATTAATGCAAGAAATGCTCGTGAATGGTTTTATAATAATGCCAGACAAGACGGAAATGGTCGTGTGGTAGCTGTTGTAGGCGGTGGACCATCAGGGTTGGAAGCTGCACGGGTTCTTGCTGAGCGCAAATTTAAGGTAGTATTATTTGAAGAAGGTTCAGAGCTTGGAGGACAATTATGTTTAGCAAATAAGCCTCCGCACAAAGAAAAAATTAATTGGCTTATTGAATATTTCGAGGTTCAACTAAAAAAATTAGGTGTGGAAGTTCATTTAAATACACCAGCATCAGTAGAAGCTATTAAAGAATTAAATCCATATGCAGTGTTTGTAGCTACTGGTTCTAAGTCTATAGTGCCAAAAGCTATTCCTGGTGTAGAAGGTAAAAATGTTTGTACAAGTTCCGATATTTTATCTGGTAAAGTAAAAATTTCAAATAAAAAAGTAGCAGTCATTGGTTCTGGTATGACAGGTTTGGAGACTGCTGAACTATTAGGTACAATGAATAACAATGTAAATGTTATTGAAATGGCAGATACAATTGGACCTGATGCAAGCTGGCAAAACCTAACTGATATTCAAGGTAGATTAGAAAAAATGAACACTAGCTTTAGTCCATCTCATAAATTAGTAGAAATTACTGATGAAGCAGTTATATTAGAAAAGAAAGATGGGGAGAAAGAAAAACTTTTGGTTGAGTATGTAGTACTTTCTTTAGGAGTGCATGCTGACCAAACCCTAGCAGAAGAGTTAAAAGCCAATTTTGGTAAGGTAATTAAGATTGGGGACACTGCACAAGTTGGCAGAATTGCAAATGCAATCTCCACAGCCTTTTCAGAAGCATATAGATTAAATTAAGCTTAGACAAGTTTTTGTAGGATCCTCGGAGACGTAAATTTTTAAGTAGAAAGGATGAATAAAATGAGATCAAAATTTACTCATGTATTCTCACCTATTAAAATTAGAGGAATAGACTTTAAAAACCGTATCGTTCTTGCACCACCGTCTCCTAATCTTGCCAGTACTGATGGTCTGGTTACGCCGGAATTTGTAGACTGGTTTCGTATGTTTGCGCGTGGTGGCGTATGTACATTGTATGTAGGCAACTGCTCTATTGATATTACAGAATGTAAAGATGAAGCTTTTCAGCTTGATCTCAGCGATGACAGATGTATTTTTCCGTTAACCTTATATGCTGATATGGGCAAACAGTACAGCTGCCATGCTTCTTTTGAAATCAATCATAATGGTGAAAATACGGCTTTTGAAACTGTAGGACACCCTCCTTACAGTTCATCACCAAACATTTCTTCCAGTGAGTCTACACGTGCTGCAGCTCTTGGAAGAGATCCCATTCCTGCAATTGAAATGACTCATGAAAAAATAGCAGAAACTGTTGAAAAATATGCGGATGCTGCTGCACGGATGAAAAGAGCTGGAATGGATATCTGTCTTGTTCATGGTGGACATGGTAATCTTATTTCACAGTTTACAAGTCCCCTTTACAATCACAGAACAGATGAATACGGCGGTTCAACTGAGAATAGGGCACGTTTTGCTATTGAAGTATGTGATGCTATTCGTAGAAAGGTTGGGGAGGACTTCGTTATTGAATTTCGTATTTCTGCTGATGAAATTGCAGAAGAAGGTATGCATTTTGAAGAAACACTGGAACTTATCGGATTATTGAAGGATCATATTGACATTCTTCACGTTTCTGCAGGACTTCACAGTGACTTCAATATGAAATATTACCGTAACTGGTGCCAGAATTTTATGATGGATCGATGCTTTAATGTTCATTTTGCAAGGGATATAAAGAAGGCTTATCCTGATCTTCTTGTAACTACAGTAGGTTCTATTACAAGTATTGAACATGCTGAAGAAATCATTGCTAATGGGTGGGCTGACTTTGTTGCTATGTGTCGTCCGTTAATGGCAGACCCTGATATGGTTAGAAAGTATGCAGAGAACCGACCTGAAGATAGACGTCCATGTTTGCGCTGCGATACTTGTGTAAGACATCTTTTTATTCCAAAACCAATTTATTGTGCCGTTAACCCTATTTCAGGAATGACAAGTGAGCTTAGAGATGGTGTTGTTCCAAAGGCCCTTGTTAAGAAGAAAGTTGCCGTGATAGGAGGAGGCCCTGCTGGAATCCAGGCAATGCAGACATTACTTGACCGTGGACACAAGGTAACTCTTTATGAAAAATCCAGTTCACTTGGTGGTAATGTACAAGGTGCTGCAATACCTCCTTTTAAAGTTGATTGCCAGGATTACTTAAAATGGCTAAAACATACAGCGGCACAGTGCAAAGCTGCAGGTGCAAAAATTTTATTTGATACAGAAGCAACACAGGATATGCTTGATGCTGAGAATTACGATGCAATTATCATTGCTGTTGGTTCGGACCCTATCATTCCTTCCAGTATTCCGGGAATTCATAAGAAGCATGTACACTGGGCTCCAGACGCTGAAGCTGACAAAAGTCTTGTTGGGGATAAAATTGTTATTATAGGTGCCGGTGCTGTTGGGATTGAAGCTGCAATTGAATTCTATGATGAGGGAAAAGATGTAAGCATTATTGAAATGGAAAGTTCAGAAAAGAGTTTCTCCAAGTTGATAGAAAGTTCAGGAACAAGTGCGAAGGAATTCCAGAATATACTTAAGGCCAAAGGAATTCCTGTAAGATATTTCAATCGTCTTAAAGAAATCTGTGATGATAAGATTATCTGTGATAACCTTGAAACTGGAAAGGTTGCTTTGTATGAAGCAGATACCATACTGCTTGCTATGGGAATGCGTCCAAAAACAGATACGGTAGAAGAACTTCGTCACTGTGCTCCTGAAACAAATGTTTATATAGTTGGTGACTGTAAGAAAGTTGGTACAATCGGTACAGCTGTTAACCAGGCATTCCAGGCTGCTCTCCATATTTAGTTTCATTAGTTGAAGGCACATATAAAAACTTTTTAATCAATCTTAGCGAGGTATTTTAGAAAATCTTAGGACTTCTGATATGTTTGAGGTACGAGTTTATCATATGTTCTTAGATTTTCAAAATACCAAGTTTTAGATTGATAAAGAGTTTTTATCGTGCTGAAGCTTAGAAACATATACCGGAGTGTAAGTCTACTTTCGGCCGTGGATGTCTATAATAGCAATTAATATTCTTGTAATGTCTAATTATTGGATATATACTGTACTCATAATATGGTTAATGGAGGGATAAAATGATAACTTTATCCTATATTGCATGTAAATTAGAAAACGAAGGATATTCTGTAAAGCTTCAAAGTAATAATGAAATTGCTTTAAAGGGTGTGATATTCTTAGATAAAGATGAAGAAGAATATCTGCAAAATTACTTATATTTATGTAATTATGATGTAATGAATCGAAAGAAAATGCCAGTGTTCTGTGCAATAGTATACAATAATGAGAAAATATCATTTACAAATAATGTAGAAAGCTTCATATGGATTTCATGTAAGAGTTCCTTAACAGAAATCTTTAAAAAGATAGAAAAAATCTTTGAAGAATATTTTGAATGGAAAAGTGAACTTTTAGATGCTGTTATACGCAACAAATCATTACAGACTCTTTTAGATGTCAGTTATAAAATATTTAAGAATCCCATATATATTTTGGATTCATCTCAGACAACTTTAGCGTGCAGCAGAAACATTGAGACAAAAGTAAATGATATTTTTTGGAATGGCATTAGTGAAAAAAGGTATGTTGATTTTGAAATTATGAAATTAGTTATGCATACGCCGCAATTTAATTATTTAGACAAGCTTCATAAACCTACGTTTTATGAAATTGATATGTTTAATTATCGTGGGCTAACAGCAAATATATGGGTAAATGATTACAAAGCTGCTATTCTCGGAATATTAGAAGTTGACACTTCTATGAATGATGCATATCTAAATTTTGCTAGTGAACTATCGGATTGTATCGGCAATATTATTGGAAGAGACTCCATGTTTGATATAACATATGGAACAATATATGAAGCTTGGATTTTAGATATATTAGAAAATAAAGAAATTGAAAATGAGGTATTGGAATGTAAACTTTCTTTATATGGCTGGAAACAGCATGAACGGTTTTGTATTGGGGTAATGGATTATAAAAGTGATGTTGAGGCTATAATAAACATTCCATTTTACTGTAAAAGTGTAATGAGGCTCATTCCAGGAAGCAAATCATTTATTTATAACAATAACCTCATAGTAATCTTTAATGAAAGTTCTTTTAAAAACACAGTGACTGAAGAACTGTTAAACAATTTTCTTATACGAAGTAAAATGCTGTGCGGACTCTCAAATTGGTTCGATGATTTTTTAGAACTTGGAATTAGGTATGAACAGGCTTGTCAGGCAATTAAATTTGCTTCAAACAAAGTACCTTTGCAGTACTATTGGAGATGTATGGTACAGCATATTTGTAATGAATTTTCATCAAAATATGATTTGGAGTACTATGTTCAATGGGAGATTAAGGTATTGTGGGAATATGATAAGACCCATCATTCAAATTTGGTAGAAACGTTATATTATTATTTAACATATAATAGAAGTTTAAACAGATGTTCAGAGAAACTACATATTCATAGAAGTACGTTTGTTTACCGATTAAAAAAGATAACATCCTTAAGCGGAATTGACTTAAATAAACTTGAAGATTCTTTGCCTATAATTTTTTCCTGCTTGCTAATTTTACAGGATAAGCATTTACTGTAATTATAGATGTCTATGACCGACAGTTAAGTTATAAAAAATACTTATTAGTAACAATTAACATAAGTAAATGTTCTTTAGAGGACAGAGAACAATTGACAGAGGACAGTGAAGGAGAATTTTTCTCCGCTGCACTACGAAAAATCTTTAATTTAAAAGAAACTCCTGCTCTCTTGTTTCGCAGAACTACTCCCTGAGTATATAAATAAGCGATACTTTGCATTAGCAAAACAAGCCTAAAAAAATAAATTAGTTTTCTGACGTAAGGAAGAAAACTCACCTTCACTGTCCTATGTCAATTGTCAATTGTCCTCTAAAAAATACTCTGTCGTTGTATTCGTGAATCTCCAGTAGAGTCAGGGAAAAGTGGAGAATTATGAGAAACTT
>NZ_JAEEGC010000045.1 GCF_019207025.1 Clostridium thailandense
TTGATAAAAAGTTTTTATAGTGCTGAAGCTTGGAAACATATACCGGAGTGTAAGTCAACTTTCGGCCGTGGACACCTATAAACTCATTGCTATTTTCATAGCTTTCCCCTTCTGACTATAACTATTGTCATTTATAGATTCGACTTTAAAATTTCCATTTTCATATATGACTTTAGATATGCTGGAGTTGTCCATTTTTCTTACGTTAAAACTTTTATCTAAATAATCAATAATTAATCTAATTATTCCTCCGTGAACTACTATAAGCACATTTTCTACTCTTTCACTGGAGTTTTCTATGCATATACCCTCTATGCTTTTCATCACTCTTTTTATTACTGTATCATAATCTTCTGCTTCACTCGTCTCATCTAAGGCAGCACAGGAGTTGCAGTATTCCTTTTGAAAATCATATTTTTCTTCTGCCTCTTTAATGGAACTTACATTGAGATAAGTAAGTATATCTCCCAGCATTATTTTTTCAAGCTCTCCCTCATACTTTCCAAAATGAACTTCTCTTAAACTTTCAAGTTCTTCTAATTGTAAATTGTCACTTGCTTTATTTTCTTTCATAACAATTCTCGCAGTCTTTACCGCCCTACCTAAATCACTACAATAAACTGCTTTAAATCTAATATCACTAAGTCCAAGACCAACACTTGAAGCAATCTCAATTCCTTCCTTAGTTAAAACTCCATCACACCATCCTTGAGTTCTTTCAGCTCTATTTAAAATAGTTTGTCCATGTCGCATTAAATATAGAATAACTTTATTACTCATTTTTACCTCCATAATGAATTAAATAACACATATTAATTATAACAATGAATTAAAAGCAACTTAACCTTTTATATTAATTATTTTCTATACTTACATAAGTGTAACGTATTTTCACCTTTTTATCAAAATTCATTAACTTTAACCAACATAAAAAAAGTAACTATCCTTTGATAATTACTCTTTTTCTTATATTAATATTTTAAACAGCCTGCAGTGCATCTTCCTGCATCTTCTCTAAATATTCACAAAGATCCTTAAAATCTTTTAACCAGTGAATTCTTGCTAGTTCTCTTAAATCTATAACAATTCCTGTGCTTTTTTGTTTTATGTATTCCATATTGTAAAGTTCAGTTTCCACAAGCCCCTTCTTGCAATCGTAAATACACGGTACATACTCATCCCAATGCTGCTCAAAATATTTGACTTTCGCAAAACATAAACGATTTATGTGAAAAATCATTCCAAGAGGTGTTGCTTTCATTGCAAACTTATTACTGAAATATTCTTGGACTGGATATTTTTCTTGATGTCTCTCCCAATAGAAACGAGAATTAGAACGTAAATCATACTTGTCTAAGACTTTGCACTTTTCCGGACCTAACTTCTCCCTTAAATATTTTTCTCTAGCTTCATCTGATAAGGTTTTTAATGCATCATAGTCCAAAATATCATCTCCTTAAAGATTATACCTTGTTAAAATGTATAAAATAAACTACGACTCCTATGTTAATAAAAATCCTAATTTCATCATAAATAAAGGAGCCCTGTAAATATAATTAATTTTATGATATTATCATAACAATCCTCAGTATATTTGTCTAATAGCTTATTCCAATAGTCTGAATTCACCTTATTCTAAAATTTTATACTAATCTCTTATTATGACTAAGGTGCTGTCGCAATAAATATCCAAACCAGACACTTAACTCATACGCAGGAAGGTATTTACATTCTGGATAGCACATTAAATAGTTTTGTTATAAGTCTTAGCGAAGTATTTTAGAAAATCTTCGGACCTTTGATATGTTTGAGGTACGAGTTTATCAAAAGTTCCTAGATTTTCAAAATACTGAGTTTTAGGCTTATCAAAAGTATTTATGTTGCTGAAAGAATGTAAATATCTCCCGGAGTATGAGTTAAGTGTCGGCGTTGGACGTTGCGACAGCCCCATTTTATTTTGAACAATTGTATTATATACTGTTTGTATAGAAATTTTTTGAAAAACTTTGGATAAGGGGGCTTTATCTTATGAATGAAGATAAATCAAAAATAGAATGGGATTCTTTAGTATACCATATAGAATTCAATCTTGATAAAAAAGTACATTATGATACTGAATATAGTAAAAATTTAATTCGTCACTGCAGCATAAGCAATTTGCTAAGGGATTATGATGACGAATTATTAAAACACGATGTAGATTATTGGGTCAATTTAATATATGGAGAACGTGAATTTATATATAAATATTTAGAAGTGTATAGACGACTAAAGGATTTTTATAGTATACCTGAAAATATTATTGAGTATTTAAAGATTAATTACTTTAACAAAAATTATAAGCAAAAACTGATAAGTGCGTCTTTAAAGAATATCACAGATGAAGTTCTAATAAAGTATTATGGAGCTACAGATATCCATATATACAAAATAGGAACTAAAACTAATGATGTAATACAAGAATTCACTATCAATTATATAAAAGCTAGAAATCCTGTTGAAGCCAGACTGGAAGCTGAAAAAGCATATGGTTTTAGTGAAAAAATAAATGACTTATCCTTTTCAGGTGATCCCATACATGTTTTCGTAGAACAAATACTAGATGTGAATTTAGAATATAAAAGAATAAGTGAAATTAAGACGGACATAGAAGCTTTCATTTTAAGGAAAAAACGTTTGCAAGAAAGACTTGAGGACTTGATGCTAGAAAACTAAAAAACTTAATTTACATTACTTTTAAATCAAGTTATGTTATAACTATATATAACTCTTTAGGGGGATCCATTATGAAAATACAAGCCTATAAATTAAATTCATTTGCAAAATCCATTGAAGGAGGAAACCCGGCTAGCATTGTATTAAATGCCGATACTCTATCTGAAAATGATATGAAAAAGATAGCCGGCATCCTTGGTTTTAGCGATATGATATTCCTGAGGAATCGGCTACAGGCACTTCTAACGGTGCTCTTGCTTGTTATCTATTGAAATATGGTAAAATAACCTGTGATGAAGCTGAAAGCATCGTTTTTGAACAAGGTTATTCTATGAAAAAGCCGTCAGAAATAATTGCGTCTTTATCTATTAGAGATGGAAAAATAATAGAAGTTAAAGTTGGGGAAAAAGCATTAAACTTGTCTGAAATCGAAGTAGACTTATAGACATACATTTTCAATGGTATTATAATCATTTGTTATCGGCAGTATACAAGGCTAAACATTATCTGAATTTACAATTTCGTTGTTTAAATATCCTGTATTGTTACATTTTTTTCATAACTATGATATTATTATTATGTAAATTTAGCTAAAGAATTTCTTTAAATCAAATCTATATGCGACAAAGTATTTTTATATTGAGTTTAATTTATGATTTAAACTCAATGTATTGCGCAAACAAGTTTAGAAATTAGGAGAGTGATACTATTGTCTGTTAACATAAAAAACGATTGGCTGGGATTATTGGAAGATCAGTTTCAAATGGATTATTATAAAGAATTAAGAACCTTTTTAATACATGAATACAGGTCTAGAACCATCTACCCAGACATGTATGATATATTTAACGCTTTAAATTATACTTCATACAAGGATGTAAAAGTAGTTATACTAGGTCAGGACCCTTATCACGGTCCTAATCAAGCTCACGGCCTTAGTTTTTCTGTTAAACCTGGAGTACCTGCACCACCTTCCTTAATTAATATCTATAAAGAATTGCAGGATGACCTCGGCTGTTTTATTCCTAACAATGGATATTTAAGAAAGTGGACGGAGCAAGGTGTGTTGCTTTTAAATACCGCTCTTACAGTGAGAGCAGGCCAAGCAAATTCTCATAGAAACAAGGGTTGGGAAATATTTACCGATGCTATTATTTCTATATTAAATAAAAGAGAAATGCCTATAGTTTTTATTTTATGGGGAAGTAATGCTATTTCAAAAGAAAAACTTATAACAAACAAGAGTCATTACATAGTGAAATCAGTGCATCCAAGTCCTCTTTCTGCTCATAGAGGTTTTTTCGGAAGTAAACCTTTTTCAAAGACTAATAATTTTTTAAAGTCTATTGATGAAACTCCTATTGATTGGCAAATTCCAAATATATAAGCTATTCGTTGCTTATTGGGTTATAGACACTCACGGCCGACATTTAACTTATGCTCCGGGATATGTTTATATTTTCTAAAGTATTACCAATAATTCTCATAGTATAAGTCTACTTTCGGCCGTGTTTATCTATCAAAACCAATTACTATATCTTAAACAAATATATTTATAACTAGCACTCCTACTAATCCCATAACAGAAATTATGGTTTCCATAACAGACCAAGATGCTAATGTCTCGCCAATACTTAGATTGAAATATCCTTTAAATATCCAAAATCCTGGGTCGTTAACATGGGAGAATATAAGGCTTCCTGCACCCGTAGCAATTACCATTAATGCTGGGTTTACATGAGTTGTTGCAATAAGTGGAAGCACTATACCCGACGTAGTCATTGCAGCCACAGTTGCAGAACCTAAGGATAGACGAAGTATTGCTGCAACTACCCATGCTAAAACTAAAGGTGACATATGTGTTCCAGTCATAGCTGATGCTATGTATTTCCCTACTCCACTGTCGATTAGAACCTGTTTAAAAGCTCCACCTCCAGCAATTATCAGTAAAATCATTGCAATTCCACTAATTGATTCAGCTAATATATCCATTACTTTAGTAGTTTCATGACCTCTGCTAACACCTAAAGTGAATATTCCTATAACTACTGATATAAGCATGGCCATAGCTGGGTTACCTAAGAACTCAAATAATGATCTAATTGATGAAGTCTTCGGTAAAGTCATTTCACAAACAGCTGCAAGAGCCATTAATATTACAGGAACAATAGCTGTAAAAACGCTAACTGCAAAGCTTGGCATCTCTTCTTCTTTGAACAATTTAGGATTGAATAATCCCTTTGGAGGTTCTTTTTCAAACCTTTTTAAGAACTTTGAGAAAACAGGACCTGCAACGATTACAGTAGGTATTGCTATTATAAAACCATATATTAAAGTCATGCTAATATTTGCATTGTATATTGCTGCTATAGCAGTTGGACCAGGATGAGGTGGCAAAAATCCATGTGTAACAGATAAAGCCGCTGCCATAGGTACTCCGATATATAGAAGAGGTAATTCAGTAGAAGCAGCTATAGTGAAAACTAATGGAATTAGCAGAACGAAACCAACTTCATAAAACATCGCTAATCCAACAATAATACCTGTTATAACAACTGCCCATTGAATGTTTTTCTTTCCAAATTTATGTATAAGTGTTGATGCAATTCTTTGAGCTGCTCCTGTATCTGCAATAAGTTTTCCAAGCATTGCTCCAAAACCCAAAATTAAAGCAAGACCTCCTAGGGTTCCTCCAACACCATTTTGAACAGATTGTATTACTTTAAGCGCTGGCATACCTTCTGCTATACCAACAACTAAAGAAACTACTATCAAGGATATAAATCCGTTAACTTTCAAACCAATCATTAAAAATAATAATAACGCAACACCAATTGCTACAATAAGTAATGGCATATTCTTATCCTCCCTAAATAACTTAATTTTTTAATTTATTATTATTTGAATTATTATAATTCTTGTTATTTGTTTAACGAATAAAATACGTCAACATTTTAATAAATTAATATTTTCTAACTTTTTAAGTTAGAATAATTCTATATATATTTTGATATACTAGATATACTATTAATAAATAATAGTATATCCAAAATAAAATTTACGTTTTGAAATACAAATTTACTCCATGTATCCACCTTTCATAGGTGATACTGCTCTTTTGGTATAAATCGCCAAGGCACCCTTAGTGTATTTAGACTGTGGCTTTATCCATTTTTCTTTTCTGTTCTTTAGTATTTCTTCTATTTCCTTTGTACTTTTTTCTTCACTCTTTATTCCTATAATGTCAAGACTTCTAGCTGGAATATCTATTTTTATAAGATCACCATCTTGAACTAGAGCTATCGGGCCACCCTCACTTGCTTCTGGCGAGACATGTCCTATTGCTGGTCCTCTAGTAGCTCCTGAGAATCTTCCATCTGTAATCAATGCTACGGATTTTATCAATTCTTCATCAGATGCAATTGCCTCAGTAGTGTAGAACATCTCTGGCATACCCGATCCCTTCGGCCCTTCATATCTTATAAACACCGCATCTCCTGGATTAACTACTCTTGTTAAAACTGCCTTTAAGGCCTCCTCTTCGCAATCAAAAACTCTAGCTTTTAATACAACTTGTCTCAATTTTTCAGATACAGCTGCATGTTTTACTACTGCTCCTTCTGGTGCTAAATTCCCCTTAAGAATTGCTATAGCTCCCTGCTCTTGTATAGGATTTTCCTTAGTTTTTATTACGTCTTCCTTCTTAACTCCAAGAACCTCCAAGAATTTGCTGCTTCTTTCATAGTAATTACTATTCTTTAGATCTTCTAAATTTTCTCCTAATGTCTTACCTGTAACAGTAAGAACATCTAGGTGTAAAAACTCTTTAATTTCTTCCATTATTGCAGGTACTCCACCAGCATACCAGAAGTATGATCCAGGATAAAACCCACTTGGCCTTATATTTAATATGTATGGAACTTTTCTGTGGATTTCATCAAATAATTCTGGTTCTATTTCTATTCCTAATTCATGTGCAATAGCTGGAATATGAAGCAAGCTGTTACTTGAACCAGCAATAGCTGCATGTACCATTATAGCGTTTTCAAAAGCCTTTTTGGTCATTATATCAGATGGTTTTATATTCTTTTCTATAAGTTTAAGAGTATATTCCCCTGCGCGTCTTGCTGTCATTTTAAGTTCATCTAAAGTAGCTGGAATTAATGCTGTTCCTGGAAGAGCAATACCTAAAGCTTCTGCCATTACCTGCATTGTTGAAGCCGTTCCCATAAATGAGCAAGCTCCACAACTTGGACACGCATTATGTTTATAGTATGTTAACTCTTCTTGAGTTATTTCTCCTTTTTCATGCTGTGCATAATATTTTCCTATTTGCTCTAATGTAAGCATATTAGGACCGGCATTCATAATTCCGCCAGGCACTAATACTGCAGGCATGTCCAATCTAGCGATAGCCATAAGATGAGCTGGCATGGATTTATCACAACTTGCCATAAACACTCCGGCATCAAAAGGAGTAGCTTGTACATGTATTTCAATCATATTTGCCATCATTTCTCTAGATAAAAGCGAATAGTTCATTCCATCATGTCCTTGTGCTTCTCCATCACATATATCAGTTACAAAGTACTTGGCTGCTCTTCCACCTTTTTCAGTTATACCTTGAAAGGCTTCCTCTACTAAAACATCTAGATGAGCACTGCCTGGGTGGCTGTGTCCAAAGCTGCTTTCTACTATTATTTGTGGCTTTTCAAGTTCTTCTACCTTCCAACCTGATCCTAATCTTAAAGAATCAAGTTCGGGAGCCTTTTTTCTTAATTCTTGACTTTTCAACATTTGCAAATCACCTCATTATTTAACTTGTATTACATCTAATTAAAATCAATCACTTTATTTCACTAATAATGTGATTTTTATTTTTATTAAACTTGTATTACAACCTTGTTTAAATATTACTATGAAAACGATTCGTAGTCAATACCTTTTTTAATATAAAATTTAATTTTTCACACAAAGCATTTCAAATCTCCAACAATCGCTGCAATAAAGCCATTTCTATTGCATTTCATAATAGTATGGATTATTAAGACGACTTTTTTAGTTGTAATACAATTAATTTATATGGCATTAAATAAGTTTTTGAACCAACACTTATTTTTCATTTATTAACAATAAGTTTCGCATAGTAAAACACCCTTGTAATACAACTTGTATTGCAAGGGTGTTTTATATAGACAAACTAACCTAAAAGTTAGTTCCTCTTATATTAACTTATTATAATCTTCACTCATATTTAATAGCTTTTATATCTTTTATAGTTCTCTGTAAATGCCTTACCATATAAATCTCAGCTAATTCAGAATCTCTATTTTTTATAGCATCCAAAATAAGTTTATGCTCACTCAATCCACCAGAAGGACCTAAAGTTTTATATAAGGCTCTCTGATGATATTCCATTAAATTTCTTAATATCTCATTTACCTTTATGATTAAAGAATTTTTGCTTCCTTCTGCTATTTTCATATGAAAATTTAAATCTTCTTCAGTAAATTTCTCAATATCTTGTCGATCCTCAACCATTCTTTCATAAATTTCTTCAATTTTCTTTATTATGTCATCACTGCACTTCTCCGTACACATTCTAGCTGTTTTAGGTTCAGTAATAAGCCTAAATTCAAGAATATCTATATAGTTATCTTTATCTAAAGTTATCATAGGTATCAAACTGTTCAGATATATTGATGGTTTTAAATCATTTACAAAAGTACCTTCTCCCTGGCGCTTACTTATAATATTTAGAGTGGCCAGTTTCTCTATCGCTTCCCTTACAGATACTCTACTAACATTCAGTTCCTTACACAACTGAGGTTCTGACATAATCTTTTCACCAGGTTTCCATTCGCCATCAAATATTTTTTCTTGTATTATTTTGAAAACTTTGTCGCTTGTTTTAACTTCTTTCATGTTATATTCTCCTAGACTAATTTATATTTTTGCTTACATATTATAGACATCCAAAGCCAACACTTAACTTATTCGACCGGATATATACCGAACTTTAAAATATCCATACATTCATTGAAATCTTTCATGATTTTTTCTGCATCATTAAACACTTCATCTACTGGTCTATTTTTATACTCTTGAAGATATCTATTAGAAATTCCATCTGCACACATCATTATAAGCTCTATTGCTTTTTGCGAATCGATATCTTTTCTAAACTTTGATGTATCTATGTCCTGAAAAAATTGAGGCATATTCTTTTCATAGATATCATTGTACCTTTGCGTAAGCTCTGGTTCGAGTGATTTAGGCATATTAGAAATTGCTAAAAGAATTAATTTAATCATATTAGGCTCTTCATGAAATGCCTTCATTTTTACTATGCTGCTCCACATAATTCTTTCAAAAATATCTTTTGGTTCTTTTTCTTTCATGGAATAATACCTATTAACTAATTTATTTATACAATAATCAAATATATATAGAAAAAGAGTTTTCTTATTTCCAAAGTAATGGAATAATATTCCCTTGGAAATATATGCCTTCTTAACTATGGAATTTGTAGATGCTTTATCATAGCCATAAAGTGCAAACTCCTCAATACAAACATTTAGTATTCTCTGTTTTTTTTCATCTGGTAAGCTTTCAAATTTATCAATCACTACAATCTCTCCCACTTTTCATTACAGCTTAATCTTCATTCCTTCTTTTATGTTGTTATCTGGATTGCTGAGTATTTTTTCTCCTGACTTTAATCCACCTACTATCTCAATAATCTTTTCACTCTCAATTCCCTTTTTCACTTGCCTTATAATAGCTTTACCGCTATCTACAACAAATACGCAGGTACTGCCCTTATAGTCAAACAAAGCACTATCCGGTACTATTAAAGTATTATTCTTAGCTTCAGTTACAATTTTAATATCTAAATCATAGTCTGGTTTTAATAATGTCAAATCACCACTAATCTCTATAGTTACAGGTACTCTTTTTTGGTTTACTCCTAAGGAAGAGGTTATTTCTTTAGCTTCTGGTGCTATTTTAATAACTTTTCCCTTTATTAATGAACTTCCAATAGCTTTTCCGCTAACTTCTACCTCATTACCTATTTTAACCTTATAAACATCATCAGACAATATATTTGCCTCAAGTTCTAAACTTTTAGTATCTCCTATCAAAAACGCTGCTGTTCCTGCTGTACCTGGCGCATTTTTATCTACCATTTTCTCTAAAATAACTCCATCAACCGGTGCTACAACTTGCTGCTTTTCAAGGTCTCTTGTTACACTGTCTCTTAAAATTACTGATTGCTCAATCTGAGCTAGATATTGACTTTTTACATAATCAGGTGTTCCCCCTTTAATATCTTCTAGTTGATAATTTGCAGATTTTAGAGCTGCTTCAGCATTTTTGTATTCATCCTCAGAATTATTTAATTCCTGTTTACTTATGCTACCTGAAGCATAGAGTTTCTTTTTATTATTCAAATCTCTTGCTGCAGCTTCATAAGTAACTTTAGCAACATCTACGGCCGCCTGTGCAATTTCTATTTTATTTACACTATTAGAAATATCAGTACCCTGGAGTTCGGCTTTAGCAGCTTCAATTTTTGCATTTGCATCTTGAAGCTTCAACTCCAGATCTCCCTTGTCCATCGTTAAGAGTACATCGCCCTTTTTTACAGAACTACCCACACTAACCTTTATGCTATTTATTTTTCCCGAACCTTCAATATAAACTGTTTGTTTTCCACTACTTTTCACAGTAGCCGTATCTTCTACATACTGTTTAATTTCACCTTTTGCTACAACTGTTGTCTCTACCTTTTGTCCTCCCTGTAACTTTACATATGCTAGTGCAGCAAATGTACATGTTATTATTGCCCCAATTACCAACACCGCTTTTTTACTTTTCATATTACACCCATCTCCCTTATCAAGTATAGAAAATGCATCCAGAAGCCTATGCCTTTACTCTTTATTCTTTAAAACTTCTATCATATCAATTGTTCTTATTTTGTTCATCAAGATAAAATTAGTTAGAACAGTGAAAGAAAATATGAGAACTACTGTAAAAATATACGTCTTAAAGTCAACGACATATGGAAAACTGTAAGAATCCATACTGCTTGCTGCCATCATATATGCTCCAAGCCATCTACCAAGAGGCAAGCCTATGACTATTCCAAATATAGTAATTGCATAGTTCTCATTAAAAATCAATTTTTTAATTTCCTTATCTTTAAATCCCAATACCTTTAAAGTAGCTAATTCTCTTTGTCTTTCAAAGATATTGATAGTAGCAGTATTATATATTACGGCGATAAGAAGAATTGCAGCAAGCATAATTAATCCTCCTATGGAAGATTTTAGTGATCCCATGCTCTTCAGAAGAGCATTCTTGGAATCTGTCTTTGACTCTACAGAGCTTATAAGCTTCATTTCTTCGAGCTTACTCTTAACCTCATCTTCAAAGCTATCCTTATCCAGCTTAATCACCGCAGAATTAGCAACCCTACCTTCTCCAAGTATACTCTTTAAATTATTCATAGAAGTATAGATGCTTAGCCCTAGATATTGAACTACTACTCCCTTTACGATTACCTCTTTCTTTTCTTTCCCTGGATAAAAAAACTTTATATCTACACTTTCATAAGGCTTTATTCCCAAAGTATCTGCAAGCTTTTCAGATATAAGTATTCCGTTCTCTGGCAAAACAACGCTTTTATCATTTTTATCTTGAACTGTATACATTTGAGGATTTTTTATAAGTGCAGTAAAGCCTACATCCTTGCTTCTCCAGCCATTTGATATTTGAACTCCTGTTTCAAGTACTGGTTCTATTGCTGTTATATGAGGAATACTCTTTATTTCATTTACCTCTTCTAAACTTATCAATTTTGAAAAGTTAACCTTTATATCATAGTTCTGTATATCTCCATACTGCCTATCTATCATAAAATCAATAGAATCTTTCATACTAAAGGCTACTACAAGTATTGCCGAGGAAAATATAATTCCGAGTGACGTCAATAATGCTCTTTTTTTATTTCTGAACAAATTCCTTAATATTATCTTCCAAAGATAGCCAATATTTGTCCACAATACTTTAATATTTTCAATAAGTACCTTTTTACCAACCTCTGGCGACTTAGCCTTCATGGCTTCACTAGGCATAATTTTGAAAATCCCCTTACAAGAATGATAGCCTGCAAAAACACAGAAGAACAACGTTAATAAGGAAGCAGGAAGTACAAGTTCTCCATAAACTTTCATACCTTCAAGAGGCAAATTAAAATATTCATTAATAAGTTTAGTTAGTCCTACCCCCATATAAGTTCCAAGTATAGAACCTATTAAGCTTCCTGTTACTGCAACAAGCGCCGAATAACTCATATAATAAGCTAGTACTTGTACATTAGTAAAACCTAGAGCCTTAAGCACTCCTATCTGTGATCTTTGATTTTCCACCATTCTTCCCATCATAATATAAATAATAATAGATGCAACTGCAAAGAACAGAATAGGAAAGCTACCTCCCATAGCCTTCAACTTTTTTATCTCTTGTGATAGCATCATTGCACTTGTCTGTTCTTCCCTGTCAATAACACTTTTTACTCCATAGTTTTTTAAGAATTTTTTTATGTCATCTTTTGAAGCTTTAATATTACTGCCTTTAGCTAATTGGATGGAAATACTATTTATAAATCCTTTGGAATCAAAAATTGCTTCTCCAAAGGATTGTTTGATATATATTACTCCAAATTTTTTGCTATCAGATATCAACTGGCTGGAGTCCTTCAAAGTATACACGAATTCCGGACTTTTAGCTGAACCAACAATCTTTAATTTTATTTTATTTCCGCTCACTATTGGATAGATATAATCTCCTAACTTTAAGTTATTCGCTTTAAAAAACTCCTGATCTACAATACATTGATTGCTATCCCCCTCTGAAAAATACCTCCCAGATTTTATCACTATGTCATTTACTATATCTTTTTTTACATCAGGAAGAGTAATAAACCTTAAAGTAGCATTTTCATCTGAAATATTTATACTGGCATCTTTAACTATTCTTGCAGAAGCTTCCTTTACATAGGGAAGTTCTTTTAACTTTTCTTTTATACCTATAGGAGCTTTGTAAAGATCTACCCAAATATCTGCCATTCTATATTCTTTATAATATTTATCACTAGAATTCGAAAGGTTTCTGAACATAGAATTTATTCCTGTATAAAAAGAAACTCCCAAAACTACAATAATCAAAATAGAAATAAACTGTCCTTTTGATTTTTTTATATCTCTAAGTAAGTTTCTGAATAAAATATTCATCACCATTCAATCCTTTCAGGTGGCTCAGGATTATCATTTACAGTCACAGATTCTACAGCACCGCTTCTAACTCTAATAACCCTGTCAGCCATAGCTGCTATACCAGCATTATGAGTAATAACTACTATTGTTTTATTCATGATTTTATTGATATCATAAAGAAGTTTCAAAACTAACCTTCCTGTATTATAATCCAGTGCTCCTGTAGGTTCATCACATAGAAGCAGCAATGGATTCTTTACAAAAGCTCTTGCTATGGCCACCCTTTGCTGTTCTCCCCCAGAAAGCTGTGCTGGGAAATTTGATGACCTCTCACTTAACCCCACTTCTTTAATAATATCCTTAGGGTCTAAAGGATTATCACTTAATGCTTTAACCAATTCAACATTCTCCAGTGCCGTAAGATTAGGCATTAGATTATAAAATTGAAATACAAATCCTATATTTTTTCTTCTATATATAGTAAGCTCATTATCCGAATACTTAGTTATATCTTTTCCATCTACATAAACTTCTCCGGAGGTAGGCCTGTCCATCCCACCTATTATATTTAATACTGTACTTTTACCTGAACCACTTGGACCAAGCACAACAACAAATTCTCCTTTAAAGATTTCAAAATTCATGCGGTCAGAAGCCTTTACCCTTACTTCTCCCATGGTATATTCCTTTATAACATCCCTAACTGCTACAATAGGCTCTTTCATTTGATATCACCTCATTTGAAGTTTTTGACCCACTGGTCAACTTGACGATATTATACTTTCTTTTGACCATATAGTCAATATAATATTAGTCTTGGCTATAAAAATTAATTTTTTATAAATAAAAATCCTCTGTAAACTAAAACCCCTGCTGCTTATATGCAACAAGGGTTTGTAAAAATGTTTTTTTATTAGTCTGGATAGTATAAATTTTTATCAGTTATATTTAATAAAACTTCATTTAAATATTTATTAGCAAGATATTTTGCCATAGGTAAATTCATATCTAAGTAATTTCCACAATCTCTTGCTGAAGCACCAGGTACTTCTCCTTCAAAGTTCGCAATAAAGCTATACATTTCTATTAATAAAGAAATTATATCTTTTGACTCATAATCTCCACTTAAAAGTAAATAAAAACCAGTTCTACAGCCCATAGGACCAAAGTAAACAGTTTTTGAGCCATATTCACTATGGTTTCTTAAAAAAGTTGCAGCTAGATGTTCTATTGTATGCATTTCTGCAGTATTCATAACAGGTTCTTCATTCGGCCTAGTCATTCTAAGATCAAAAGTAGTAACAACTGACTCACCAACTTTGTCCTTTCTTGAAACATAAACTCCAGGATATAGTTTCAAATGATTTATAGTGAAACTTGTAATCTTCTCCATTTGTTCTCCTCCTAATTTGTCTGAAATTACTTTATTTAACCATTATAATAATTATAATAGTATTGCATATTCATTTGCAACACTTTAATTATAAATGGAATCTTAATCTATCTGAGGATCAGCAAAACCCTTAAAAACATTACGTGGAAAAACACTAATAATATCAATATTATGGATAAAATTCTATGAATTTTAACCCGTGACCCTCATAAATATCATTAACCTAAAAAGTAATTTAGCAGCTTAATTCCAAGGAAAGTATACCTTAATACGTATCTGGATAGGTTCTGGAATTCCTCTTATTTCGCGTCCAGATGTGGAATTAGTCGTTGTAATAGTTGTAGTTGAGAATGATTTTCCATCGCTTCCAAGTTCAGAAGGTGAAATCATTATGGAATTTCCATTACTTGACACCATAGCAACGGGTTGGACATTGTTACCAGGGGCATTCAATGCTCCGCCATTAACCATAGCAGATTGATATTTTACAGTTCCCATATTTGCCAAAGGAACTAATTTGCTATTTGCATCGGAAGGATCTTCACTAATCCATTCTGCTGATGTTCCGATTCCTTGAGCATAAGAAGAATCTAATGTTGTAGATACGGTTTGAGTTTCTGTTTTACCATCAGGTGTATTGGCAGTAAATGTTAAACTCCATGTTGAATCTGATGAATTAGATATACTAACATTAATGGTTGAACCAATCGGAACACTCATCACATCCTGAGCAACATCCGGCAACTTTTCCCAAAACACCTCTGCCACAGGTTGACCATTTTCTATTTCTTCTACTGTTCCCATTTGTAGAAGATCTTCAGAACTTACTCCTCCTAATCCAATCCATTGCGCTGCTACTGCATTCTTTTTGCTTGCTGAAACATTAGGGACTGTCCAACTGCCAGAAACACTGGTATAAGCATTGCTAGAAGTTGGAGTAACTACGTATCCCGCCCAATTATTAGATTCTTGTATATTGTCAGGAAGGCTTGTCTTAGTCACAGTTATAGCACTCTGTGCTTGACCTTGTGGCGAATGAGTCCAATTATGCCTTCGGGAATAACTCGATAAAACATATTGTTTGCTATTGGCAGGCTTCAATGAAATTTCACCGAAGCTAGATCCAACTCCAAATCCCACTAATGCCACCAACGATATAATTTGAATCTTTTTCAACACAGATATCATTGCCTGTTCTCCTTTCTAAAACATATAGTAATACATTAAAATAAGGGACTTTCCAATCTCTATAGTATTAGTTCAATGTATCCACACAATAACTAAATTGCCGATTATTCCCCTAATTAATACCTTCATTTTACAACTTTTATGTGTCAATTATGTTACAAGAAAATTAAAAAATATTTAATTAGACATATATTATATTAAGCTACTTAAGGAATAAACTTCCATAATTTAAACCCTTGCAATGGCACTTTAAATGTGTTATTATAATCTCATCAAAGGATAATAACTACTTCTAGTAAGTAATTGTTACCCCTAACACTAATAAAACAATATATAGTATATGATTTCTGAGATATTCGCTAAGCTCTTATTTTGAACCTACATTTAAGCTTCGGGAGTTCAACATTTAGATGAGGATATGTACTTTCTTGTGAGTCCTTTTATGGCATTGAAGGCGATAGATGCATCTGTGAGAATACCCACCTATCGAGAGATAGGTGTCAAAATTAGAGTACCGATATTTTGGATATAATTTACGAATTTAAAGCCAATGCTTGATTTTATGCATTGGCTTTTTACTTTTATATTATAAGTCTAGATTCCAGCGTTCTTCCTTTGTAACCTCTTTGCGCCAAGTATTATTTTCTTGTGTTTCTGTAAGTTTAAAACCATAACTTTTATAAAGATGTCTAGCAGCTCCTAATAGGTTAACAGTCCAGAGAAATACATGCTTATAATTCTTTTCTTTACAAAAATCAATCACCACTTTCATTAGTTCGTGCCCTAACCCCTTACCTCTCATCTCAGGCTCAATAAGGAACCAACGAAGCTGTGCTGTATTTTCATCTACTCTAACAATTGCTATTTCTCCTACCACTTTTCCATGATCTTCCGCTACCCATATGTTTTCTCTACTTTCATCAAAGTTCTTATCAAATTCGCGAACTATTTTCTCTACGTAATCGCCAAAGCTTGAACTAAACCCATATTCTAAAGCATATAATTCTCTATGTCTTTTTATTATGTGTTCAATATCCTCTGATTCAAATCTTCTTATTTTAACGGGACTAATATCTGGCGATAAAATTCTTGTAACATAATTCATTGCGTTAACCAATTTTTCTTCTTCATCTTCCGTTAAAGGATTTATTAGTTTTTGAATCTGATTGTTAGATTTTTCTTCAAGGCCTGCTAATATAGATTTACCTTCAGAGGTCAAATGTAAAATAACCATCCGTCTATCATCAATGGAGTTTTCCTTAGTAATAAGCCCACTTTTCTCAAAGCGCTTTAGAATTCTGCTCATATATCCTCTATCTATATCCAATTTATGTATTAAAATATTAGCAGTGCATCTATCAATCTTATCAATTTCAAGAAGAATACGAACCTCTGTTAATGAATAAGAACTATCAAGTATATGTTGATTCAACAATCCAAGTACATTTGTATAAAATCTATTAAACCTCCTTATTTTCTTGATTGCCAAATCATGTTTATCTTTCATAAAACCACCCCTATTTAGTATTTATTCCCTTATTATGATTAAGTATATATTATTTAGTTGACAAAATCAACTAAATCTTCATTTCAATTTTTACTAGTTAGTTTCTAATTATTATTCCTCCCTATCCAATCCACTTAACATAAAAAAAACATTCGCTCATACGATCAAATCGAAAAAGCGAACGCTCAAGTGCAAATACCTAAAGCCTTTGACTTAAATTTATTTTGATATAATTATTTTATTGCTGCATGAAACCAGAACACTTTTATCGGCTTTGATGCAGGATCTCTTTTTAATGCATGTACCATTCCTGCTGGAACCATAATTGCTGTTTCAGGCTCAATTGGAAACTCACTATCTCCAACTTTAGCCCAGCCTGTACCTTCAAGTACTAGAAAACCTTCCTGATCATCATGAATTTCATTTGTTGACCATTCAGTTTTTGAGTGGATGCTTATCCCAGTTCTACAGCCTGCTACACAGCCATTTTTTTCTCCTAGCAAATAATAACTTATATATGGTTCTTTTCTACCTTGTTCCACATCCTTCAACCTTACACAATAGTTCATAATTTTACCTCCCTTGTTTGAATACATAAGTCTATATTCTATCTATTGTTTCTGTGGATATAAGATCTACTCCTGTTTGTGCTATATTAGCTTTTATAACAGTTCCCAGCTTAATAGGGGCTTCAATTTCTATCTTATTTATTTCAAACATACATTCAAATATCTTGTTCTTAAGTATAGCATCCCTTGTTTTAACAGAAATAACGGGTAATTCACCAGATTTAATTCTAACAGTACTAGTTACTGTCCTTTTAGGTGCTGTAAATTCATTTTGTGCATAGTCAAGTCCATTCTTACAACCATAGCCATCAATGTTTTCTATAGTTTTTCCTTCATGACTAATAGCAATGTTGCATCCTTTTGGACAACCAATGCAAATTATCTTTGTCTCTTCAATCACCTTTTTCACCCCCTATTTTGAAATAGAAACATCAATTGTATCTAAATTGTTTGAGAAAAGCTTTTCAGGCAAAGTAACCGTTATCATAGAGCCAGGAGTTACTATTTCTTTTTTAATGTTTAACAATACTTTGCTATTGTTATCTTTTACCACTAAACTTACATTATTATCAGGATGTTTTACACGCATATAAAGCTTTACATTTTTGGTATTCACATCATCAACTTCTATAATTTGCGGAACAACATAGCCAATATTGTTTCCATGTGTCACATTTATCTTTTTTTCTCTTAGTTTCAAATCAGTATTTATATATTCCGATGCTGCCTTACCTGCAATCTCACCTTCAGCAGTTACATTATCAACTAAGTCATGAACATGAAGTACATTTCCGCAGGCAAATACCCAAGGTACATTTGTCCTTCGTTTTTCATTAACTATCGCTCCCCTAGTTACTGGATCAAACTCAATACCTATTTTCTTAGATAATTCATTTTCTGGTACCAATCCTACTGAAAGTAGCAAAGTATCACATTCAATATATTGTTCTGTTTCTTCAATTGGCTTTAAATCCTTATCGACTTCAGCAATTGAAACTCCTTCTAATCTTTCTTTACCCTGAACTTTGGTAATAGTATGATTTAATAACAATGGTATATTAAAATCATCCAAGCACTGCACCTTGTTTCTAATTAGTCCAGTTGAATAAGGCATTATCTCAAGAACCCCTTTAACATTAGCACCTTCTAAGGTTAATCTTCTAGCCATAATAAGACCAATATCACCGGAACCTAAAATAACTACTTCTTTTCCCGGCATATAACCCTCAACGTTCACATACCTTTGAGCAGTTCCAGCTGACATAACTCCTGCTGGTCTATCTCCAGGTATAGTTAACGCTTCACGAGTTCTCTCTCTACATCCCATGGCTAAAACAAGAGCTTTTGTAATAACTTCAAATAATCCATCAACACTGTTTTCAGCGATTATTTTTTTATCTTCAAGTATATCTATTACCATTGTATTAAGTTTTACGTCTATATCAGTTTCTTGAACTTTATCTATAAATCTCTCAGCATACTCGGGGCCTGTAAGCTCTTCTTTAAAATATTGAAGACCAAAACCATTGTGTATACATTGTTCCAAGATACCGCCTAAGTGAGTTCCACGTTCACAAATTAATATTTTTTTAACTCCATTTTTTTTAGCTTCCAATGCAGCTGACAATCCAGCAGGTCCTCCTCCAACTATTACAAGATCATAATTTAATCTTTTCACAACCTTCTCCTCCCATCTTTAAAGTTGGTTCTTTAGTTTTTGTTATCAATATATATGAACCCTTTCCTTTTTTCGTTATATTTAGAGGAGAAACCTTTAATTCTTTACTTAATATATCTAATACCCTTGGACTACAGAAACCTCCCTGGCATCGTCCCATGCCAGCCCTTGACCTACGCTTTACTGCATCTAAATTTGTTGCTGGAATTGGACGGTGAATTGCATCTATTATTTCTCCCTTGCTGACTGTCTCACATCTACAAATGATTGTGCCATAATCAGGATTCTTTTTTATAAGCTCACTTCTTTCCTCATATGAAAGGTCTTTTAGTATTACTGGTTCAGGACGATCCTTCCTATAGTTTTTTCTCTCAGTAAAGTTCAAATCATAATTCAAGCCTCTGACTAAATCCTCAACCATTCTTGCTATAGCAGGTGAAGATGACAATCCGGGTGATTGAATTCCTGCTACATTTATAAATCCTTTAACAGTTTTAGCACATTCGATAATAAAATCTTCGGAAGTTGATGCTGCTCTTAGCCCTGAAAAAGTAGTAACAACATCTCCCATTCTAGGCAGATCTGGAAACATATGCGAAATTGTATTTACATATATTTCTTGAAATCCTTCATAGGTTGTAGAAAGGTCATCTTTATCGTCTATTACCGTTGCATTAGAACCTCCTAAAATATTTCCTTCTGTTGTAGGTAATATTATCATTCCTTTTGAAACTTTGCTTGGAGCAGAATATATAACATGCTTAACCAGGTACCCCCACTTTTTATCATATAAAAAGTACTGACCTTTTCTAGGCTTTATTTCAAAATCAATATCTTCAACCATAGCTGCAATTTTATCCGCATATAAACCGGCTGCATTTATTACAACTTTAGCTTCAACTACTCCCTGGCTTGTTTCAACTGCCTCTACTTTTTTATCGCTTATAATAATGTTCTTAACTTCAGTATTTAATAATACTTTTGCCCCATTAATTACTGCATTTTCAGCCATAGCCATTGTTAATTCAAAAGGGTTAATTAATCCTGTATTAGGATTCAATAATCCAAATTTTGCTTCTGGATTTAAATAAGGCTCCAGTTCTAAAAGTTCATCTTTGCCAACAATTTTTAATCCTTTTATTCCATTTTTGTTTCCATTTTCTAGTTGTTCTTTCATTACCTTCAGATCATCATCATTAAATCCTACAACAATTGAACCTGCATCCTTCACATATTGCACATGCAAATCACTGCATAATTGCTCAAAATAGGGGTTTGCTTCTAAAACTAATTTTCCTTTTAATTTATGAGCATCTACATTATAACCATCATGTACCATTGATGAATTTGCTTTACTTGCCCCCATACAGATATCGCTTTCTTTTTCCACCAAGGTTATGTCTAAGTTATATTTGGACAATCGATGTGCAATTGCTGCTCCAATTACACCACCACCAATTATTAAAATATCAGTTTTCATCCTCCACTCCCCTTTTCATTTTTAGCTGTTTAGTAACGATGGCACCTATCAATCTATTTGTTGGTTTTATTATATTGCCTTGACAATTAGCTATCAATATGGAGAATATTTTCACTAATAAAGGGGCTGTGCACTTATAAATACGTCAGAAAGTTGACTTATACGCAGGTATATGTTTCCAAAGCTGAAGGCACATATAAAAACTTTTTAATCAATCTTAGATTTTCAAAATACTGAGCTTTAGATTGATAAAAAGTTTTTATAGTGCTGAAGCTTGGAAACATATACCGGAGTGTAAGTCAACTTTCGGCCGTGGGTGTCTATAAGTGCGACAGCCCCTTTATTTATTTAATTCTGAATTATATACCTCTAATGCAGCCTTGCATACTATCATATCTTCTTCAACACTGCCGCCGCTTACTCCAACACCACCTATAGTCTTTCCATTGTACACCAATGGATATCCACCACCAAATACGATCATTCTTGGTACATCTTGAATACCATACAATGATGTTCCAGGCTGAGCTACCGTTGCTACTATATCCGTTGAAAGCTTAAGAGTAGCTGCTGTATATGCTTTGTTCAATGATATTTCTCTGCTTATAAGTAAAGCTTCCTCCATTCTTTGCTCTAAAATTAAATTTGCACCTTTATCTACTACAGAAAACCACATTGGTACACCTATCTCAACAGCTTTTTTCTCAACTGCTATAGCCATTTTCCTAGCTAATTCAAGATTCACCCCATAATCGGTTATTTTTTCACCAGTTATTTTTAAATCTTCTGACGGAATTATTGCAGCATCTTCCTTTAATTCTTCTACAATCTCTTTAAACTTAATCAAGCCAGCTTCTGCTACTGACATATCTTCTTCAACTGAACCACCACTTACACCAATAGATCCAATAACTTCGCCATTTAATATTAATGGGAATCCACCACCAAAAATAATTATATTACTATTATTGTGTATACCATATAAAGGTGCTCCAGGTTGAGAAAGCTCCGAAAGTTTACTGGTTGGCATTTTTAATGCTACAGCAGTGTATGCCTTGCCCTGTGATATTTTTTCACTTGCTAATATTACCCCTGCCATTCTGTTAATAGAAATTAAGTTGGCATCTGCATCATCAATAGTAATATACATAGGAACTTTTATTTCTTTTGCTTTTGCTTCAGCTGCAGCTGTAATTTCCTTAGCAAGAGCTAAATTCATAATAGACCTTGCTACTTTGATTTTAGTATTTTTTGCCTCAGTTATAGGTAACATTGTATCTTTTTCCATTAATAAAACTCCCCTTACATTATATTATCCACTTATAAACAGTACACTATTAAGGCATTTTCCCAAGACACATAGTTTTAAGATTATCTTTTATTTCTTCTATACTTTTTTCTAGACTGCAGTCAACAGCTGCTGATACTGCTCCCTCAGCAAGTGCAACATCAACAATATGGACTTTGCTTTTCATATGCTCAGGAAGATACTCTCTGGCCATTTCTGCATTCATAAATGCACTTCCCAAATCAAAAAGCATAATAACACCATCATCTGAATATACATCGAATACTGCTTGTGATATTTTCTGCATATCCGTTCCAAGTGTCTCAAATTCAGTGCCACCAGCTGCTGCAATGGCAACTTCTGGTACCATTTGTCCCGCAAGTTCCTTTACTCCCTCAGCTAATTTAGCACTGTGCGATATTATGACCAATCCTACCATATCTAAAAGCCTCCTCTAAATACTATTGTAATTTCTTTATTTCCTCATAGATCACATTCAACATTAAATAGCTTGAAGTAGCTCCCGGATCTTGGTGAGATATACTCCTATCTCCGAGGTAACTTGCTCTGCCTTTTGTTGCAATAATAGTCTTTGTATATTCTACTCCTGCTTTTGCAGCTTCCTTAACATCAAATAATATATCCACGGTCTTTTTATTTTCACTAATACCAGCCTTCAGTGCATTGATAGCTGGTATAATAACATCAAGCATGGTTTTTTCGCCTGCTTGCGCCTTTCCCCTGTACATTATTCCCTCCAAAGCTGCTTCCATAACTTTTAATAGATCATTTATATCTAATTCTTCATTATTTTGCACTACAACTGCTGCTTTCATAAATGCAGTACCATAAAGCGGACCTGAAGCGCCACCAACAGTTGCTACAAGTGTCATACCAACCACCTTAAATATATCACCAATTTTATTAATGGTATTAGTTTTAAGTTTCTCTCTGACAGCATTAAAGCCTCTGCTCATATTAATTCCATGATCTCCATCACCTACAGCCGCATCAAGATCAGTTAGAAATTGTTTATTTTCATTCATAACATCATCTATTCTATTTAAAATTTCAATTACCTTTGAAGAAGTTATGCTCATATTTATTCTTCCTTTCTGTTGGAATTTAAATGATACAGATTAATTATAGAACCTTAAGAGCAGGTGAATCTGCAGGCGCATCAAACAATTCCTTTAATTCTGCATCAAGCTTTAACAGAGATATTGAAAATCCGGCCATTTCAAGTGAAGTCATATATTCTCCAACAAATGTCTTGTGTGTTTTTACACCTTTTTCCTTCAATATCTGGCTAACTCTATTATTTATTATATATAATTCAATTAATGGAGTGGAGGATAAACCATTTACTAAAACAGCAACTTCATCACCGCTTGCTAATTTCATATCATCAAGTATCTTACTCATAAGTTCATTAACTATTTCATCAGCCGATTTTATTTTTTCTCTGCGAATTCCAGGTTCTCCATGTACACCCATTCCGATTTCCATTTCGTCTTCACCTATTTCAAATATTGGCTTCCCAGATGCTGGAACAATACAGGAACTAAGAGCCATGCCCATACTTCTTACGTTATCTATTGCCTTTTGAGTCACAGCTTTAACTTCTTCAAGGCTTCTACGTGACTCAGCTGCCGCTCCTGCAATTTTATTTATAAATATTGTTCCTGCAATACCTCTTCTGCCAGCAGTATAAGTACTATTTTCAACTGCAACATCATCATTTACTATTACAGTATCAACTTTAATACCTTCCATTTCCACCATATCTTTAGCCATCTCAAAATTCATTATATCACCGGTATAGTTTAATATTATTATTAGCACTCCATTTCCGCTATCAGCAGCTTTAATAGCTTCATAAATCTGATCTGGAGTCGGAGATGTAAATATTGCGCCAGCAACAGCAGCGTCCAGCATTCCTTTTCCAACATACCCTCCATCTAAGGGCTCATGTCCACTTCCGCCTCCACTAACAAGAGCAACTTTTCCTTTTACCGGTCCATCTGTTCTAACAAGAACATTGACATTTTCAAGTTTTTTGACATGCTGAGGATGTGCGGCACAAATGCCTGCTAGTGCTTCGTCTAAAACATTTTCAACATTATTAATCAATTTTTTCATAGTTCAATCCTCCTAAAACATTTTATTTTTCATATAAACGTATACATTATTCCATATAATTATCTGTCTTTACTCCATGCTAGTGCAGCATTAACTGCTCTTTTCCATCCTTTATAAAATTTTTCACGCTGATTCTCAATCATAACAGGCTCAAACACCCTATCAATTTTTCTATTTTTAACTATATCCTCTTTATCCTTCCAATATCCAACAGCCAGCCCGGCTAAGTATGCAGCTCCAGCAGCAGTTGTTTCAACATTTTCCGGCCTTTCTACAGGAACTCCTATAATATCCGAAGTAAACTGCGATATAAGATTATTTTTGCAAGCTCCACCATCTACCTTTAGAATTTGTACCTTTTCCCCCATATCCTCATTTAAAGCATCAATCAAATCTCTAGTTTGATATGCTAGTGATTCAGATGTAGCACGAATAATACTATTTTTATTAGTTCCTCTGGTAAGACCTACTATAATTCCTCTCGCATATGGATCCCAGTATGGAGCTGCAAATCCTGTAAAAGCAGGAACTACATATAGCTCATCAGAAGACTCTACTTTTTCAGCAAAATGTTCTGAATCAGGAGATTCTTCAATAAATTTCATTTGATCACGCAGCCACTGAATAGAAGATCCTGCATTGTAAACTATCCCTTCAAACAAATAATCTACTTTTCCATCCAATCCCCATCCAATAGTAGTTAACAATCCATTTTTAGATACCCTAGGTTTGTCTCCTATATTAAGGGTCAAGACACCCGCAGTACCGAAAGTAATCTTAGACATCCCTTTTTCAAAACAACATTGTCCAAAAGTTGCTGCCTGCTGATCTCCTGCTACTCCTGTAATTGGAATTTCTCTGCTAAAAACATTTGTAGTATAAGCAAAATGTCCGCTGCTAGGTTTAACTTCTGGAAGCATACATACAGGTACATTTAACATTTCCAGTAATTCATTATCCCACTTTAATTCTTTGATGTTAAACATTAAAGTTCTGGAAGCATTACTATAATCAGTAACGTGAGCTTTCCCATTTGTCAGATTCCATATTATCCAACCGTCAATATTCGAAAAGCAAAGCTCTCCATTTTCTGCTTTAGCCTGAGCTCCTTCAACGTTATCCAATATCCATCTTACCTTTGTACCAGAAAAATACGGATCTAATAAAAGCCCTGTTTTCTCTTTAACCATAGTTTCATAACCCTTTGACTTGAGACTATCGCAGTATTCTGAGGTTCTTCTATCTGCCCAAACAATCGCATTATAGAGGGGCTTCCCTGTGTTCTTATCCCAAACAACAGTGGTTTCACGCTGATTAGTTACACCAATAGCTTTAATTTCAGAATCCGAAATATTTCCATTCTGTAAAGCTTTTTTAATTACTTCAATAGTTGTAGTCCATATTTCATTAGCATCATGCTCAAGCCAGCCTGATTTAGGATAATATTGAGTAAATTCTTTGGCTGCTATACTTACACATTCACCTTCATGATTAAATACGATTGCTCTTGCACTGGTTGTTCCTTCATCAATAGTTAAAATATATTCATTCATTTTATTATACCATCCCCATTATTTATTTGATATTGTTAAAAGCATTTATAATAATTTTAACAATGCCATCTGTTTTCAATAACTTTAATTGATAACTTGCTCCAAAAAAACCTTATATATTTACTGGTTGAAACAAGTAAATACTGAAACAAGCGATTCATAATGACAAATAAATTTTTAGTATAATACATTTACTGATAGGTAACTTAATTATTAACTATTCATAATATATAATTTTTTAAAACATCATAGAAAATGCCAGCGCTGCAGCAATTCCACCACAAATAGGAGCTACTACAGGAATCCATGAATATCCCCAGTCCGAATCACCTTTCCCAGCTATTGGAAGAACAGCATGAGCAATCCTTGGTCCCAAATCTCTGGCAGGGTTAAGTGCATATCCAGTAGTTCCTCCAATACCAGTACCTAATACACATATTATAAGTGCAACAATAAGTGCTCCAAAGGCCGGGTCGGCTGCCTTAGTGTTTCCAACACCAAGAATAGCAAACATTAACACGAAAGTTCCTAGAAATTCTGATATAAAATTAGCTCCAACATTTCTGATTGCAGGACCTGTACAAAAAACACCTAACTTTGTTGCTTTATCTTCAGTAACACCCCAATGTGGATAAAATTGTATCCAGACAAGAGCTGCACCAATGAAGCAACCAATCATTTGGCATGCAATATACATTGGTACTTGTTCCCACGGGAACTTTCCAATCATAGCTAACCCTAATGTAACTGCCGGGTTAAAGTGGGCACCAGATAACGGTCCAAAAATATAAACTGGGATACCAACTGCAAGTGCAAAGCCAATATTTACTGTAAGCCAACCAGCACCTTGTGCCTTAGATTTGTTTAGTGATATGTTTGCCACGCAGCCATCACCAAGATAGATAAGGAACATAGTACCAAATAGTTCGCCCATGTAGTGTGCCATTAATAATTCCCCCTCAGATTAATATTTAGTATGGTATCAAACAATTTTACTGAATACCATTAACTACAACTTAATTTTTAAGTATTTCTTCCCCCTGTAATCATTAGCGAGTCCCCTGTTATAAAACTTGAAAGGTCAGAAGCAAAAAATAATGCTGCATTAGCTACCTCTTCAGGACTTCCAATCCTTCCCATCGGAATGTCACTTAGACGTTTTCGCTTTTCTTCTTCTGTCAACTTGCTGAAATTACGTTCAATCATTTCAGTATTAATAGTTCCGGGAGCGAGAGCATTTACTCTTATTTTATACTTAGCCAGGAATCTTGCACCATATTTTGTTAGCGCAATAATTCCTGCTTTTGAAGCACCATAATCAGGACTTGTGTTCCCACCTGTTATTCCTGCTATGGATGCCATATTTACTATGCTTCCGCCACCATGATCCTTCATGTATTCGGATGCATATTTCATTCCAAGGAATGCTGAACGCATATTTACTCTAATAACTAAGTCCCAGTCGTCTCCAGTAGTCTTAAACAGGTCATTAGCTTTTGCTATACCAGCATTGTTAACCATTACATCAAGCCTTCCCCATTTTTGAACTGCAGAATCAATAAGTCTTTTTACATCTTCCTCTTCGCTCATATCTCCTTGTACCAAAAGGACTTCAGTACCATAAGCTTCTGCTTCTTTTTTTAAAGACTTTGCATGAGCATCGATCTTTAAATCATTAATTAAGAGACCTTTACACTCAGCCTCGGCCATTTTTAAAGCTATCGCTCTGCCGATTCCTTGTGCAGCACCTGTAACAATAACTACTTTATCCTTTAAACTAACATTTAACATTTAATTAATTATCTCCTTTCCTAATATGTCATCCTAAATGTATAAGTTAGCCCCAATGTTTCATGGTTACATCTGCCAATTTATTATAAACATTGGCATCTCTAAGAGCTAAGAATGTGTCCTTAAAAATGCCATACATATCTGTATATATCTCATGATTCTTCATGTTTGGTTCAATGATTCCATAAGTGTGCACCATTTTTTCTACAGCTTCCTCAATACTGATGAACACTCCTGCTCCTACTGCGCCTAGTATAGCAGCTCCTAAAGTTGTACAATCTGATACTTTTAATTTTTCTACAGGTCTGCCATAAACATCAGCTTGTATTTGACACCACAAATCTGATTTTGCACCTCCGCCTGACAATCTGATTGCTTCAAAAGGCCTTCCTAAAACTTTTTCCATGGCTTCTACAATCATTCTAATTTCGTATACAACTCCTTCCATAACTGCACGAGCCATCATTCCACGATCATTTGCTAAAGTCAATCCCATTGAACCACCTCTTGCATTATCATGATAGTAAGGTGTAACCTGACTAGATACAAAAGGAAGGAAGATATATCCTTTACATCCTACTGGTGCTTTAGATGCTTCCAGAGTAATCAAGTCATATACCTCTATATCTAGTTGTTTTGCTGCCTCTTTCTCATGCTGTGCAAAGGTATCCCTCCACCAGCGCAAACAAACTCCAGCACCAAATGTCAAACCTTCCATATCCCATTTATGAGGGATAGCATGTCCTCCAAATAATACAGAATGATCAACATCAGGTCTGCGTACATCCACGTGAGCTACCATAACAGCAGCAGTTCCTATTGTAATTTCAGATAAACCTTCACGAATAACTCCTGCACCAATTGCAGCACACTGCTGATCGCCACCTCCGCAGCAAATTGGCATTCCTTCTTCAAACCCTGTCTCAAGAGAAGCTTTCTTTGATACCACTCCAACTTGTGTCATAGGTGTTTTTACAGGTGGAAGCTTATCTCTATCTATATTAATTGCTTTTAATAATTCATTTGACCAGTCTAAATTTTTTATGTCCATCATACCATTGAGAGTCAATGATGCAGGATCAGTAAAGAGTTCAGTTGAACCAAAATTGTGAAGTAACCACTCCTGACCATTCACAAATTTCCAGGTCTTTTCATAAAGATCAGGTCTGTTATCTCTTACCCATTTATACTTTGGATAAGCCCATAAGCCAGAAAGAGGAACACCACTTACTTCATGATAACGATCTTTCCCAATATTTTCTTCAATCCATTTTACTTCTTTTCCAGCACGTCCATCTGACCATACAATAGCATCGCTGAGGCAATTCCAATCTTTGTCTATAGGTACAAAAGTACCACGTTGAGCAGAAAATCCTACAGAACCAATTTCTTTAGGATTAATTCCGGTTTTAGCCAATACTTCTTTGGAAGTCTCACATATTCCTTTCCATAAATCATACATACTCTGCTCTACCCATCCTGGATGAGGGTACTTGCAAGAATATTCCCTGTAACCTGTTCCTATAAGATTTCCTTCAAGATCAAAAATCATTACCGTCGAACCAGTTGTACCAGCATCAATACCCGCAACATACTTAATCATTTTTTTCCTCCTTATTATTTAATAAGATACATCGGAAATGATAAAGTTTTGTTCGTACAAAACTTAAGTAATTATATAAACATTTAAATAAAATATTTATTTTTGAACTTTAGCTGGTTGAAACATTTCAAGATTGTAATTATCAGGATCAAGTAAATAAAAAGCGTAGGCTCCAGTGCTTGGTCCACTATCAATTAAAGTAGGTTTGTTTACAGTTTTAATATTATTAGCTTTGCACCTTTCATAAGCTTTAAAAATATCTGTTGTAGTAAAACAAATATGACTACTACAAACATTATGCGGCCTTACATCCAAAACCTTTCCCTTCGGTTCAACATATTGAATTAATTCCAGCCGCAGACCAAGGCAACCCAAAAAAGCTACATTAAGAACACCATCTGGATAACCAGTCACTTTTCTGATATAGTCTAAGTCAACATTATAACGAATATTTTCAAACTCCATTTCCATAACTTCTTTGTAAAATTTAACGGATTTATCTATATCTCCTACTGTTATACTAAAATGATTTGCTCCACTAAAAATTTTTTCATTCAATATTATACCCTCCTCATATCACAACCGATTACATTGGAATCATTTTCCATGTTGTAACTACAATATGGAAAATGATAAGGCTTTGTTTATACAAAACTTAAGTAATTAGCTTGTTATTTATATAGTATTGTGCATTTGAATTTGAGGCAATATTGAAAATTTTTTCTATATTTTGATTATTGTTTCACAATGTTTAGTACATTTTAGAAAAAATAAGCTGTTGGCATACTAAATATGTCAACAGCTTGCAGTCCATAAAATTAAGCTTAACTAAATAGCATAATTCTTCTTAACAGTTTCTTCTCCATAAGTACCCCATTTTTCAAGTGACACACGTAATTCTTCATTTGTCTTTGCTGCTTCGCTTAGTGATATTCCCTTCATTGCTGCATCCATTGCTGCTCTGAATGCTCTTGCTCCTGCCTGTGGTCCCATTTTATGTCCATGTATTGCAGCTCCTACTCCCAGCAATATATCATTTCCTGCATCATCCAATATTTTTGATATTAATCCTGGTACTACTCCGCCTCCTACAAATGGTAGGGTTGGTTTCAAATCATAGAATTTACCTGTACATGTTGTGATACTCTTTCTATATTTAAATGGTAGTAAATCAAATTTTCCATATGGCATTTCTATTAACAATGTATCTGCTCCACACATTCTTGTTAACTTCGTAAGTACTGTTGAGCTTACTCCTTGATATGGAGATACTGTCCATGATGCTCCAAAGCAGCAGTGTGATAATATTGGTACATTAATCTTTGGATCTTCTGCCAAGGATCTAAGAGCTGATAATCCTATTCCAAAGGTATCAACCATTATGCAGTTTGCTCCTGCATTTATTGCTCTCATAGCATTATCCTTAAGTCTTGATACCTCGTCTGTTATATTTACAGCATACATGGTTTTCTCGCCTTTAATCTTATCAGCCTTTGCTGCTGCTGCCATATTCATTTGTACACGTTTTTCAAGATTATTAAAGGATCTATCTCCTCCAATTAATTCATCGTCTTTTATAATATCTACTCCACCTACTGCTGCTTCATAAAACAATCCAGCTCCAACTTCAGGTGTATAGCCCGTACATGGTTTGATCATATTATTAAGAAGTGGTCTATTGTAAACTCCTAATAGGTCTCTTATTCCTTGAATGCCAAACTTTGGTCCCTGGAATTTTGATACAAAGCTTTCTGGAAAATCTATATCCATTATTCTTACATTGGGAAGTGCTGTTATATTTCCAAGGATTGTTGCAAATAGTAATGGAATGTTATCTTCAATGTTTGCAACTGGATAGCCTACTCTAGCAACATAGAATCTTGTTCCATCTTCAGGTATGTCCTTTTTTACATTTTCCATGTTTTCATAGTCTGGAACCTCATATATTCCAATTACTTTTGCTGCATAAAGTGCTCTAACCTCATCTGTCTCTGCTGCAACATCTGTCCATGAACCAGTTGTCTGCTCAATACCTATACTCTGAACTTTAACAATTGGGTCTTCATATTTAGTAGCACCAATTAAATAAGTAGCTACACATAAATCGTCAAGATTTACTCCTTCATAGTTTGGATTTAACATTGGGCTATAAAATCTGTTCATAAATATTCCCTCCATTTTTCTACTAAATTTATAATGGTAATTACCTTTATTTAATTATATTTTCTGTATAGTTCCTCATCAACATGGAGAATATTTTCAATACTTTGAAATTATTTTCTATAGCCCTTGCAGATAAAAAAATAGAAGCAGTATTATTATTCATCTGCTTCTTTTCTTTAAATATTTAATGCTTGTTTAATATAGAGAATTTATTTTAAATGTGACGTATTAGCTTCTAAAATAAATTTAATTTCATTGCCTTTCACTTCTATAATGCTTAAACAGGTTTCTGTAATATCTGCTTGCTTCCAAAGCTCCTCAAGTGGAGTTTTTTTAACTATTGCATAAATTGCTAAAAGTGCAACTCTATGTGTGACTATTAAAATATTTTCATATTCTGACTTTATAAAAATGCTCTCCAATACTTCTTTCACTCTGCTAAATAATTGTTCAAAGTTTTCTCCATCTACTGGTTTATATAAATGAGGCTTATTGAAGAAATTATATATTTCATCAGGGTATAATTCTTCCAAGTCAGTAACTTTAATACCCTCCCAACACCCAAAACCTAATTCTTTTAAGGCTTCTTCTGTAATAATTTTTGTATTTTTGTTACCTATTATGTGTTTTGCAGTTTCAACAGCTCGTCCAAGTGGACTGCAGTAAACGCAATCAAAATTAATATGTTTTAAACTTTCACCTAGCTTTCTCGCATTATCAATACCTATTTCTGTCAAATCGGTATTATTCCATCCCTGCAATCTTCCTTCTGTATTCCATATTGTTTCTCCATGTCTTGTTATGTATATCTTCATGCACTTCAACTCCTTGATTCTCTCAATACTAAATAGTTCCACTTCCTAATAAGCAGAAATAGACAATATAGCTTATGATTATTTTACTTTCATTTCATTATAAGCCAATTCCATAATTGAGTTTCCAAGTGAATAATCCGTTATAAGAACATCAATTAAATTCCCCTTCAATGCAGATAATACGGCATGTGCTTTGCTGTCATCTGCTGCCAGCGTAATTTTGGTTTTTATTTTCTTAAATTTCTCAAAATCTATAGTTATAGTTCTTTCTTTTAATTCTGTATCACATTCTTTACCATTTTCATCAAAAAATCTAAGTATAATATCACCATACACATTCTTACTTGTTAAATTTTTCAATTCACTTTCTGTTATATATTCTCTCTTTGACAGCTTTGAATCCAAATTAGGGTAAAATGAACCAATTCCACAGATTGAAATGTTAACTTTATCAAACATATCAAATACTTTTGTAATGCTTTTCTCTTTTTTTATTGAATCTGCAACGTTTTTACTACTCATAAGACCTTCCGCTAATATATGGTAGTTTGTACCACTGAAAACTTTTGCCATCCTTGTTACAAGCGTCCTTACATCCAATTCGTTTTCACAACAGGATATACTTCCATGTAGAGTTACAAAAGTCGCATCTACTTTTTGACATGGATTTAAGAAATTTATCAAATAATACATCGTACTTCCCCATGAAATTCCCAAAACATCATCTTCTTTTATAATTCTTTCTAAATACCTCGCTCCTTCTATTGCCACAAGCTTCCTTCTATTTTCCATCTTAAATCTTGTGCTTTCCAAAGAACTGTCTTTAGGAGACGGTGCTATGACTACATCTTTAAGGCCAAAGGTCTCTTTAAGCCTTTCCTCCAAGTTTATACATTCAATGTATGGGTCTTTAATAACAAACTCAATTATTTTTTCGTCTTTTGCCTTCTTAATAAGTCGTGACACCGTAGTAACAGATATTTGCAGCTTATCAGCTATTTCATTCTGAGATACACCTTTTATATAGTAGAGATAAGCAGTTTTTAAAATTATAAAGGTTGATTGATTGTAAACTTCAGGTAACATATCATTTCCCCCTATTTTATAATATTTCATCGCAAATAAGCTTTCTAAAAATTGATTAGCCATCTCTAAATTTTAATAAGTCTGCAGTTGACTACATATACTAAAACATCAAATATACGAACTAAAAGTATTGCCGAATTTTTATCTTATCTATATATTAATGTTAATACATTTTTTTATCAACACTGAAAATATTTTCAGTTGCATAGATTATATATAACAAAGCTTTTATAAAGTAATATATCTTTAAACATCATGTTCATAGCCAAAATTCCTTGATATTTTACTATAATTAGGCACTTCCACCCCATAATTATGAGCAATCCTTACAACATCAAAAATAAGTTCATCTCTTTCATCCTTTTTTCCAGCTTTTATATCCTTTTGCAATGAAGCTGTAGTATCTGAAGTAAGGCCATCTAAAATATCAAGGTTATCTCTTATAAAACTATCGCTTAGTTTAACATTTAGTGCCTCTGCTACCTTTTGCAGTTCCTTAATAAGTGCTATAAACATCTCTCTATACTTGCCTTCCTTTTTTATTTCACCGGCTACAACATCATAGTAAGCACCAGTTGAGGCATATGCTGATGTAAAGGAGAATTTTTTAAATATTTCACATTTTATATTATCTGTAAGAACTCCATCAATACTAGATTTAGCAAGGTCTTCCTGTATTTTTTTCAATAAATTCATGTCCACTTTTGTATTCTCTCTAGGTCCAAAGACAAGCCTAAAAATCTTTATCCCCTGTGTAATTTCACCCGGTGCTGATATATATGCGCTAATATAAATACAACCATCAAGTACTATTATATCAGGTAAAGCTGCCCCCAGCTTTTCTCCTGCGCTTAGTGTGTTTAAAATTGGAATTACTATAGTATTTTTGTGAGCTGCTTTTCTTATTACAGGAATAGCTTCATTCATTGAATATCCTTTAACACATACAAAAATCACATCTACTTTTTCAAATTCCTCATCTCCACTATGCGCCTTAACATTCTTAAGTTCTATTTCTCCATTTTCGAAAGAGTGAACAACAAGTCCCTTTTCTTTTATGGCTTCCAAATGAGCCCCTCTTGCGATAAATGTAACATTCTTTGCATTGTTGGCCAAAAATCCACCAATGCATCCACCGGTTCCACCAGTGCCTAGTATTAAATATTTCATAAATAGCCCTCCGTTATTACTAAATAATAATAATTAATTCTTTCGCCAAAAATCCTCTGCCACTAAATCACCTCCTCTATTTGAAGTATAAAACTAATGATGAAATGTTATCAACCTAGGTTGCTTTTACTTCTTATTATTAAAAGTATGTAACTTTACATAATATAGGGTTTAAGACCAGAAAATTAACTTATACGCAGGGATATGTTTCCAAAGCTGAAAGCACATATAAAAACTTTTTAGTCAACCTTAGCTCAGTATTTTAGAAAATCTAAGAGTCTTTGATATGTTTGAGGTACGAGTTTATCAAAGATTCTTAGATTTTCAAAATACTGAGCTTTAGATTGACAAAAAGTTTTTATCGTGCTAAAGCTTGGAAACATATACCGGAGTGTAAGTTAATTTTCGGCCGTGCAACCCTATAATTACTTATTTAAAAGCCTTCAAAACTAAGGATGCATTGTGCCCACCAAATCCAAAGGAATTTGTTAAAGCATAAGTGAACTCTTTACGTCTACCTTTGTTAGGTACATAGTCCAAATCACATTCTGAATCTGGAGTTTCATAATTAATTGTCGGTGGCAAAAAGCTTTCTTTAATTGCCAGCGCTGTTATAATAGTTTCAATGGCACCGGATGCTCCTAATAAATGACCTGTCATGGATTTTGTTGAACTAATAGCAAGTTCATAAGCATGCTTTCCAAAAATAGTCTTAACAGCAGCAGTTTCATTTTTGTCATTTGGTTTTGTAGAAGTTCCATGTGCATTTATATATCCAATATCAGAAGGAATTATGCGAGCATCTTCAATTGCAAGCTTCATACATTTTGCAGCGCCCTCTCCAGCTTCGGCAGGTGCAGTTATATGATAAGCATCATTTGTACAGCCATAACCAACTATCTCTGCAATTATGTTTGCTCCTCTTTTTAAAGCATGTTCAAGCTCTTCAAGTACAAGCATACCTGAACCTTCACCTAATACAAATCCATTTCTCTCTAAATCAAAAGGTCTACAGGCGGCGCCAGGATCTGTGTTTGTTGTCATAGCCTTACTTGCACAAAAACCTGCTAAAGTTAATCCGGTAATAGGAGCCTCTGCTCCACCCGCAATCATTATATCTGCTACATTTCTTTGAATAACCTTTAAGGCATCACCAATAGAATTAGTAGATGAGGCACAGGCTGTTACAGAGCATTCATTAAAGCCCTTAAATCCGTATTTTATGGCTATAAGTCCAGATGCCATATTAGGTATCATCATTGGAACTAAAAAAGGACTTACTCTACGATAACCTTTTTCAATAAACTCATTATGCTGCGCTAATGTAGTCTCTATTCCTCCTATGCCTGTTCCTACCATTACGCCGGTTCTATCTTTATCTATATTATCTAAGTTAATCCTTGAATCTTCAATTGCCATTTGTGCTGCTGCTAAAGCAAACTGTGCAAATCTATCCATCCTTCTTATTTCTTTTTTCTCAATAAAATTGCTTGGATCAAAATCCTTTATTTCAGCTCCAACTTTGGCTGGTAGATCCGAAATATCAATTCTTTCAATAATACTGATTCCACATTTTCCATTTTTGATCGACTGCCAAAAATTATATCCACCTATTCCAAGGGATGAAACTGCTCCTATTCCCGTAATAACTACTCTTTTGTCCATATAAAAACCTCCAAACCTTGTAAAAATAAAGCTAAATAAGCTTTACTAATTTACATAGTATTTACTTTATTAGTCTTAATAGGTATAATTAATTGAACTGATTAACTATCGCCTTTGAATATAATTGTAATAGAATATATTAATTAAAATGAACAAATATTGCTTTTAATTAAATAACTATTAATGAGAAAAGGTGTTTAAAATATGAAAGACTTAAAAGAAGCTATTATTACAACTGTAGATTATATTGAAAACAACTTATATGATAAAATTTCTTTAGATGATATATCGTTGCATACTGGAATATCAAAATATTATCTACATAGATCCTTTAAATCTTTAACAGGAGAGTCTATTATTGAATATGTTCAATCTCGAAAACTGACATCAAGTATTAATGAACTTATAAATACTAATATGAGAATCATAGATATAGCTCTAAATTATGGCTTTGATTACGAGCAATCCTATATAAGAGCTTTTAGAAAGACCTTTAGGTGTACTCCATTAAAAGTAAGATCAGAACAGAATTTGTTAAGCTTAATCATTAAAGAAAAAATTAATACTGAGGATATTTTATCACTAGGAAACTCTGTTACCTACAATCCACATTTTGTATTTAAACAAAAGTTTAATTTGATAGGCATTAATCATAAGATATTAAGCAAATCTGGTGATAGAACTGCCAATGCATATGGACGAGATTTCTTTTATAATCATAAGAATAAAATTGATAATACCATAGACCCACAGGTGTATTTTGGATATACTGATTGGGGTAGTGATGGTTTCATATGTTATGTTCCAAGTGTACAAGTATCTAATTTAACAAGAATACCGGATGGAATGATTGGCATAACTGTACCAACTCATAAGTATGTTGTATTTCGTTTTGTTGGTTTTTTTAGTCCTGATGACATTAATGGCAGACATGTAGGCCGCCTATTAGTTCAATTACACTCTAAATGGATTCCTAAGTCTGGTTACAAATTTGCCGATACCTTTAGATTTGAATATATAGATACATCTATGTCAAAAGACAATTATTGTGAATTATATGTATACCAACCAATAGAAGATATTTAAAAGAGTCATTATAGATAACCACACCAGACACTTAACTTATACGCAGGGATATATTTACATTCTGGAAGACACATTTAAATACTTTTGCTACAAGTCTTAGCTCATATTTTTAAAAAAGCTTAGAAGATTTGATTGGTTAAAAGTCTAAATGACTTTTAACGAGCAACTTATCAATGGTAATTGATAAGTTGGTCCGAC
>NZ_JAEEGC010000046.1 GCF_019207025.1 Clostridium thailandense
AACTCATGCGTTTGCCCTGTAAAAAAATAAGAATAAGTACATGAATATACTTTACCCATAGAAAGACTTGAAAATTCCCAAAAAGCTTTATAGTAAAGATAAAATTTAGTATTCGAGGAATACCTTATGTTAAAATTTACCTAAGTTTAACATGATTGATATCTATTGCTTAATAAGTATGCTATATAATCACCATATAAGCTTCGAGATATATTATATGGTAGAGAGGTGACAGTCCCTTGGATATAAAAAAAAGAAAATTTTTTCGCGAGGGCAGCAAAATTCAGTTTGTAAACAATGATAAAACCTTTTTTTATGCAAACATTAGTAAGCTGCAGTGGAATTGTATAGGAGTTATAATAAATACCGATCAGCATAATTACCGCATTTTAAATGAAGAAGAGAGTGTTCAATTTATTTATGTAATGGAAGATAAGGCTGTAATGTATAACGCAAAGGTTATCGCTTATAAACTGAATGATAGACTTCAATTTGTATTGCTGACAACTCCAGAAATAGTTAATAAAATTGAAAGAAGAAAACATCATAGGGTCACTGCTCTTGTGAATGTTAAATATAGTTTTTTACCACCTGACAATATATTTATGAGAAAAGATGATGTTTCAGCATTATATTTTAAAAGGATGAAAAAAACTTTTTCTGTTGATATAAGTACAGGAGGACTAAGCCTTATAACTTATCATAATGACGATGAAGTAAAGCAGGCTATTGTTACAATTAAAATTAATGAAGAAGAGATAACTGTACTTTGTGATGTGATAAGATTTGACACAGGGGACGACATAAATGTTAAAACAGCACTTGAATTTATTGATATAGATAATGAGGATAGAGAAATCATTAGAGACTACGTTGATAGTAGGCTTAAACAAGTTCAGATTTCAATTTAATTACTAGGAGCAATTATAAAAATTGCTCCTAAATTTCAGTACTAACTCCAAAAACCTTCATGAACTTTAACAACAAGTGCTTCAATTTCAGGAAAAGGCCCGACAACTTCAATCTTTTTTTGCCCTCTTGCAAAAACTTCTCTACATGGAAGGTCGAAGGTAGGATTTTGAGAGTCATCACCTGTTAGCTCAAGTAACCTTTTTTCACTTATTCCATATACTACTCTTCCTACATTTCCCCAGTATATTGCCCCAGCACACATAGCGCATGGTTCAGCTGTGCTATATAATGTACACTGCCAAAGAAAATCTTTAGTATATTTTTTGGAGGCTTTTTCCATAAGGGTTGTCTCTGCATGACCTGTGCAGTTTGACTCGGTTATTTCAATATTCTCCTGCTCAAGTAGTATATTTCCATTAGCATCAACTAAGATTGCACCAAAAGGTGTATTGCCGTTATCTCTTGCTCTCTGTGAAACTTCAACACATTTCTTAATATAATATATATCATCTTTCCAACTCATTATTTAAGACCTCATTTCTAATATTTTATTGTGAAATAGTTATTATATGTCACTAGTATACAATATTTTACAGTATCATCTCTATAGATTCATAAGCCATAGCAGTGCTTTAGAAAATCTTTGAGAAATTTCAGTAAAATGACCACCATTATTCCATTCTAGTATTATGTTTTCTGTGGACACAAGCTGTTTGGATAATATATCAAAAGTCTTTTGAGTACAATTACCAACTTTAGCGATACGTTGATTTCGGCTTCGTTCTTCACTTTTTCCAAGAGAAAGGTATATTTTTGCGTCAGTATTTATAGGAGAATTTGAGCTTATGAATTCAATCCATCTATCATACCACAATGAACCGGAGAGACTTCCTACTTTGCCGAAGGTCCCAAACAGATAAAGGCTGTATAAAGCTGTAATTCCACTTAAGGAGTAGCCTACTAGTACAGTATTTTCAGGTTCAGTTCTTGTTTTGTAGTGTGCATCTATGAAAGGCTTAATAATATTAACAAGATTATTGAGATATTCATATGCACACCCACTAAAGTCTTCACCGTTTTTTGCTAGAGATGGTGCAGGCCATGGAGAAAAATCAGCATTCCAATTTTTAGATTCGATATTTAGAAGTATAAAAGAACTGCAATCTATATCAAAATAAGATTCTATAGAATTTATTATTTCTTCCAAATTGTTATTTCCATTCATATACACAACAGGATAGCTAACATCAAGTATATTATAGTTAGGTGGAAGATATAATGAACAATGATATTCGCTTATATTTAAGATCTGTATAGTTCCCTTCATATTCTTACTCCTTAGAATAGTTTAATCAATTATTAATTTACAGCAAATGGTGGAGAATTACAACTTTTTATTATCTAAAAATGGATTGGGAAAAGGTAAATAATGCTCTTTTTTTCGTGATGAGTATCATAGAAGTAAAAACATTTTTGTGATAATATAAACAAGATAAAATAAAATACGTGAGGAAACTATGAAAAAGAAAATTGGAATTATAAATTGTTTTGAGGTATCTAAAAGGTGTTCAGGTTCTGGTTGTTTTAAGGCTTTTAATAACAAAGGGGATTCCTTTAAAAAACATGACAGTGAAGCAGAATTAATCAGTTTTGTGCATTGCAATGGCTGCAGCGAAAATTCGGTGGAGCAAGTGGTGTCAAGGGCACAAAGAATGAAAGAAATTGGCGTTGATACAATACACTTATCATCTTGTATAAGATCTAAATGCTCTTATTATGAAGAATTTATAGAAGCCTTATCAAAAGACTTTGAAGTTATTGGATATACTCATGGCAGTGCAGAGGGAAAAAAGAAAAATGCTGAGTAGGAATACCGAAATTTTAACATGAACTATATAATTTACAGTGGACTAAATCAAAGGAGCTGTTGCACTTAAGTGCAGTGGCTTCTTTTTTGAACATTAAAGGAATATACAGTTTTGAATAGTATACTTATCACTATGAGATTGTAATTTAGCTGGATATATTGTTTATATAGAAAAAATTTTAAAAATATATGTAATGAAATGAAAAATGTTACGTATTAACATGTGTAATTACTTAGCTAAGTAAAAAATAGAAGAAGGAGGTGCTTAAAAATATGGAACAGTTTGCTGTGTCAAGTTCTTTAGATAAAGCAAAAGGTGAAGAGCTAGATTTAACCCATATTTTTGAAACCTACTACAAAAGAATATATAACTATATATATTATAGAGTCAACTCTAATGAAGAAGCAGAAGACTTAACAAGTCAGGTTTTTGAAAAAGTAATGTTAAAAATAAACACATATTCTAACTGCAAATCCCCCTTTGAAGTGTGGTTGTTTGCTATAGCTAGAAACGTAATAAATGATTATTTTAGAAGTTTAAAAAAATATAATTGGTTTTCTATAGAAAAAATCAAAGAACTAATATCAAGAGAAAGCAATCCAGAAGATATAGTATTAACAGCTGAAACTAATGATATGCTTTTAAAAGCATTAAGAGTTTTAAATGACAAAGAGAGGAACATTGTCGCGCTTAAATTTGGAGGAAATTTAAAAAATAAAGAGATTGCAGAAATTCTAGAACTTACAGAAAGTAATATTGGGGTGATGCTTTATAGGATAATGAAAAAGCTTAAAGTAGAAATGGAAAGAGAGGTATAGCTATGAATAAAAAAAGTATAGAAAGTAAATTTTCAATAGATATAGATGCTTATTTTAATGGCATAAAACATATAGATGAACCTCAAGACGGAGAATACAATGAAATCTTAAAGCTTGGAAAAGCTTTAGCTGATAAAGATTTCAGCCGAAACAGTAATAAGAAAGCTGTTTTTAATAAAACTTTAAAAAATATAAATCAAAGTAAAGAAGAAGAGGTTATGAAAAATTCAAATAAAATAAGAAAAATTAGTGTTGCAGCGGCATCTTTTGTAATAGTATGTGGAGTTTTTAGTCAGACTTCTTTTGCTAAAGATTTAGCGGAAAAAGTAATAAACAAAATATCTCTTGGGCATATAACAGCAGTACAGTCGGAAGGACCTTCAAGTATGGATGTTCCGGCTAACTTAAAGGGTAAAATTTTTGATAAAAATGGAAAAGCCTTAACAGTTGTTACAAAAGATACTGGGAAAGTATATACAGAATCAGGTGAAGAAATTGCTAAAGTTTCGAATGGAAAGATACTAACAGCAACTGAGGTAAAAGCTAAAGATGAAAAAGAGAAGGAAAATATTTTAGTAATTAAAGATGTGGGAAATTTAAATAAATATACTTGCTTTGATGTTAAGTTGCCTTCATATTTACCAAAAGATTATAAATTTGATAGAGCGGAATTTTATAAAGGTAAAGATGGCAGTGTAAGTAAAAAATATATTGATTTATTCTTTACTAATGAAAAAACTGGAAAGTATATTTATATGCAGCAAAGATTTGCTGATGAAGAAACTAAATATGAAGATGGAACAGATGGAAAAATTGAAAAGATAAAAGTTAATGGCATAGACGCAATATTATATGATAATAGAAGTATTGATTGGGAGACTAATAAAGTGCTTTATGGTTTATCAGGTAGGGGAGAATTTGGAAGAGATGAATTAATAAAAATTGCAGAATCCATCAAATAACTAAAATGACACTGTTGCACTTATAGACGTCCACGGCAGACCTTTAACTTATACTCCGGGACATGTTGCCAAACTTCAGCACGATAAAAACTTTTAATTATTCTAAAGCTCAGCATTTTGAAAATCTAAGAACCATTGATAAACTCGTACCTCAAACATATCAATAGATCTAAGATTTTCTAAAATGCTTCGCTAAGAATAATAAAAAATTTTTATATGTGCTTTCAGTTTTGGCAACATATCCCTGCATATAAGTTAAAGGTCTGGTTTGGTTATCTATATAGTGCAATAGTTCTATTATTTATCAGAAATTTTCACTTGATCTGTATGTAATACCTATGTTTATTTGGAATTAAAACATATTGTAAGACATGGAAATATCTTAGTTAAACAGGTATAATATGTATAGTGAGCATAGGAGGGACGGAAAATGAAAGGTAAGTTATTAATGATGTCATGTGTTTTGGGTACAAGCTTATTAGTTTCAAGTAGCGTATTTGCAAAAGGTAATGTTAATATTAGCAGGTTAGCAGGACAGGATAGATATGGAACAAGTAATGCTGTAGTTTCTCAGGGGTGGACGCAATCGGATTATGCTGTTTTAGTAAACAGTGAAAATTTTCCTGATGCAATAACTTCTGCACCTTTAGCTAAAAAGTATAATGCACCTATTCTTTTAACTGATACCAATAGGTTAACTGATTCTACAAAGCAAAAAATACAGGATTTACAGATTAAAAATGTATTTATTGTTGGTGGATCAGGAGTTGTAAGCTCCAATGTAGAAACTGAACTTAAGGGTATGGGCATTAGTGTAAAGCGAATATGGGGACAAGATAGATATGAAACTTCTGTTAATGTAGCAAAGGAACTGGGTACTTTTAAAGGAGTGTTTGTTGTGAATGGAGAGTACTATGAGGATGCATTGTCAGCAGCCCCAATTGCAGCCAAGCTTCAGTATCCTATAATATTAGTAGAAAAAAACAATGTGCCCGATATGGTTAAAAAGTATATAAATAATCAAGTGGGAACTAACAATGGGGAAATAGAGGTTATAGGTGGACAGGATGTATTAGATGGTAAAGCAGTAAGTACGTTGAATCCTACTAAAACCTATAATCAATCAACAAAATATGAGAGAAATTTAGCTTTAATAAATAACTATAAAACTCAATTAGACTTAAATAAAGTGTACATAGCTAGTGATAAAGGCTTTGCAGATGCTCTTTCTGGTTCGGCCTTGGCAGGTAAGGACGGAAATCCAATAATATTAATAGGAGACAGCAATGAAAAGGATGTGAATACTTTTATTAGTAATAATAATGTAGAGAATGTAAATGCATTAGGTGGCACTGGAGTATTGAGTGATAATGTTGTTAATATTGTTACAGGGAATGCAAGTAGCACAGCTGATGAAGATTCTGACATGAATCTTATCAAGGGAAATCTTTTTGTTAACTCGACTTCAAGTGATTTTATGACTAATGCTGCCAGCCTAGAGGATGTTGAAATATCTAATAACATAGGTGATGGGGCAGTGATACTTAAATCAGATAAATTAAAGGGGGTTTATACATCAAATATAATAAGTACAAGTCCTTTTAATTATTTTGTACCTTCTTGGGATAGTGATACTCCAGAAGGAACCTCAATTCAGCTTGAAGCAAGGGTATTTGTAAAAAATAAGTGGTCGAATTGGCTTTCTTGGGGAAGTTGGGGGACGTTTATAAAAAGAGCTTCAGGTAGTGGTGTTACTGATGATCCAGCAGCTTATGTTGATACTGATACGCTTACTATAAAAGGAACTAACGGAGAAACTTCCAGTAAAATTCAATATAGAGTTACATTAAATACTAATAAATCTGGAGTAACTCCTTCAGTGCGTTTAATATCAGGAACTATAAGAAATACTCTCTCAGGTCAAGAAATTAATAAAGTATTTTCAGATAATCCAGATTTATCTAGTTTAAAAGTACTTGATGTACCACAATTTTCTCAGATGGTGAGAGAGCCTTCAATAGCTAATTCCATATGCAGTGCCACCAGTATTGCTATGATACTGAATTATTATGGAACAAATATAGTACCTGAACAATCTGCCTGGGGTGTATATGACTATAAATATGATGGTTTTGGAAATTGGCCCTTTAATACTGCTTATGCCTCAAGTTTTGGATATAAGACTTATGTAGATTATTCAACTGTAGAAGGCTTAAAGAGGGAGATTTATTATGGACATCCTGTTGCAGTCAGTGTGCAATATAAAAATAATGTAAATGTAAAGGCAAATTTACCAGTTGTAGATGGTGCTCCAATAGAATCAACTTATGGTCATCTTATTGTCGTATGCGGTTTCACAAAGGAAAATGGAACTGACTATATAATAATAAATGATTCAGCTGCGTCTAATAATGATAGAGTTAGGGTAAAATACAGACTCGACCAGTTCAAAGAGGCTTGGGCAAAGTCTGGAAATATAGCTTATATTATACATGAAAAAGAGAATGGAGCCGGCTATAGAGCACCTGTTAAGCTTGAGGGTGAACTCGATGCAGTCTCCGGAAGTAATGATGAATATATGCTAAAATACAATGGAGATACTATAGATATAAGTAGTAATAATGTAAAAACGATAATGATGACATCAGATGGCGGCAAGACCTATAAGTATATAGTTCCATCAAAAAAATCGACGATTACAAAAAACTCCAGTGGAACAACTGCTTCAATTAACTATACATTTATTACTGGAGAAGGAAAGGTATATTCTGCAGAGATAAAATAATATTAATGTATCGAGTTTATTGACAACATAGTTATATCAGCGGTAAAATTTATATATAACAATATGATTTTGAAAGGTGGAATGCTATCCGGTGCACTTGATGTTAAGTAATCAAATAGCATAAGTGAAACGTGGAGATGTAAGGTAAAATCATTAATTGAATAGGTAAAAAACTGTTAAATCTAGCAGCTTTTTTGTTGTGCCTGTTTATCAATTATGATTTTAATTTACTCTCTTAGTGATAGTTTTTAGTATATTATTAGAGCTATGGAGTAAATCTATAGCTCTTTTTTATTTTAAGAAATCATATTGTTATATTAAGTTTAAATATATGTATTTATTAAGAAAGGAATTAAAGTTATGTTAATGAATTATTCAAGTATTTGAAAAAACCAGAACTATATGCAGAAAGCAGCAAAGAATTTTGGAATGATGAACATATATCTAAGAAGTTAGATGAAGAATCTAAAACTATGTGCATTGTAGTTGAAAAATAAAATTAATGTTGGAGATTGATACAGTTTGCAGGTATACTATAATTAACCTAAATATAGATTTTAGATTGTATTATTATAAATGTGAGGAAAGCTAATGGGGCAAATAAATAATTTTTTAAGTGGTTTTTTTTATATTGAAGCTTTTATTATTTTTATTCTTGGATTTTATTCGTGGCGTCGAAGGAAAGTTCCAGGGGCTTTCCAACTTTTTTTAATGTGCATTAGTGCAGTGATTTACATTTTCGGATATAGTATGGAAATAGTATCTGTATCTCTTCAAAATGTAAACTTATGGAGTAAAGTTCAATATTTAGGTTTGCCATTTATGCCGTCTCTTTGGGTTGTACAAGCACATTCTTTGTCTTTTAGAAATAAGAAGATCGGAAGACCATATAGAGTTATTCTTTTTATAATACCTTTATTAATATGTATATTTCGATGGACAAATGAATATCATCGGTTAATGTATAAAACTATCTCATTGGTTAATAATGGATATTTTGATGTTTTATATTTTGAAGGAGGCATTTTGTATTATGTGTATTGTATTTTTTTCTTTAGTTGTGCAATTATTTCAATAGTGATATACTATCATGCATTTCTAGAATCAACAGGATATATGCGTAAGCAGTTTAGAATTATGTTTTATGCATCAATGATTCCTTTTGCCTCGCTAATTTTTGATCAACTAGAAATTGTACCACTTGGAATGGATTGTGGTGCCTTTGGTATAATTTTTATATACATATTATTTGCATATGCCATATATCGTTATGATATGATGCATATAATTCCGCTGTCTAGGGAGAAGATATTCGAGTGGATTTATGATGGCGCAATTGTTGTAGATCTTAATTATAATCTTAAGGATTTCAACCATGCTGCAAAACAGATTTTCCAATCTCTAGATAAAAGTCTTATAGGAACAGAAGTAGAGTTATGTACTAATGAATGTCCAGAATTTTTTGAACTACTGAAAGACTTAAATAGTAAACATAAGTTATATTCTACACAAAACTTAGAAAAAAGTCTTACGGAGGATGTTTTTGAATTCAGCATTAATACATTAAAAGAAAATATTAAATATTTTAAGGCAAGACTAAGGCCATTATATGATAAAGACCTTCGAATAGGAAGCACAATATTAATTACAGATATAACCAAAGAAAAAGAAATGTTGATTGAATTGGAAAGAATAGCTCAATTAGACGGATTAACAGGAATACTTAATCGACGATATTTTATTGAACTTGCCAATGATGAACTTGATAGATTATTAAAGCAATGTGGTAATGGGGTAATGTTCATGTTTGATATTGACTATTTTAAACGAATTAATGATACTTATGGACATCAGGCAGGGGATTATGTTTTAAAAGAAATAGCTTCTATAGTTAAAAGTATAATTAGAGCTAATGATCTACTAGGAAGATATGGTGGTGAAGAATTTATTGCTTTTTTACCAGATTTATCACTAAATCAGGCAATGATAATAGTTGAACGCATTAGAGCTGCTTTTGAAAATCACACTTTTAATTATAAAGATAAGTTTATTAAAGTTACTGCTAGTTTTGGTGTTTCAGAATATTATAAACATGAACATGAAAGCTACTGCTCCTTTGATGAAATGGTCATGCATGCTGATAGTGGATTATATGAAGCTAAGAAAAGTGGAAGAAATAAAATTTTCCTGCAATAAATATATTGCAGGTGTTTATTTTTGCTAAATATATAATAAGTTAGCAAATCTGAAACAAGTGAAGAGTTTACTCAAATATGAATGTGATACATACTATATCAAATTATAACAATATAAATAGAAAATTAAATTATTAAAGGAATTGAAAGGGGAACATTATGAATAAATATTTAAAAAATGATTTAGACAACATTGATTGTTTGCTAGAAAAAGTAAAGAGTAATGCATCTGAATTCTTAAAAGATATTGACAAGATAGCAACCTTTCCAAAAAACTCAAAGAATTATGAGCCAACTAAACTAAACAAAGAGGGGTTAGGTGGAGAAAAAGCTTTAGAGGAATTTATGCAGAGGTTTTACAAAGGAATAGTTTCTAGTGCAGGTTCAAAATACTTTGGTTTTGTTACAGGAGGATCGACACCTGCAGCTTTGATGGGGGACTGGCTCGTAAGCACCTTTGATCAAAGTGCTACAGGTCGAGATAATTCCAGTGCCTCAAAGATTGAAGAAGAGGCTATTAATTTATTAAAGGAGCTTTTTGGATTACCGCAAACCTATTCAGGTACCTTTGTTACTGGAGCTACAATGGCTAATTTTGTAGGCTTAGCAATTGGAAGACAGTGGGTAGCAAATGAACTTGGTTTTAATATATCTCAAAAGGGTATGTATTCTATTCCGCCGATAAAGATTATAAGCTCTGCTCCTCATTCAAGCATTTTAAAAGCCTTGTCTATGTTGGGTATGGGAAGAGATAATATGCATTATATGCCATCAATGGATGGAAGAGAAGCTGTAGACATTGAAGCATTGGAAAATTATTTAAAAGAAATAAATGGAGAGCCATGCATAGTAGTGGCAAATGCAGGTACAGTAAATACTGTTGACTTTGATGATATAAAGCAAATATTAGAATTAAAGAAAAAATATAACTTCTTTTTACATGTAGATGGAGCCTTTGGGGGATTTGCTGCTTGCTCGCCAAAATATAAGATGCTAGTAGAAGGAATGGATGAGGCAGATTCTATTACAATAGATGCGCACAAATGGCTTAATGTTCCTTATGATAGTGCAATGCAGTTTACTAGACATCCTAAGCTTCAACTCCAGGTTTTTCAAAATAATGCAGTGTATTTAGGAGAGCTTTCAGAGAACCCTGATTTTGTTCATTTGACTCCGGAAAATTCTAGAAGGCTAAGAGCTCTTCCGGCATGGTTTACCTTAAAGGCCTATGGGCAGGATGGATATCAGGAGTTAGTTGAAAGGAATTGCGCTTTAGCAGAGCTATTAAGTAAAAAGATTGAGAAATCTAAGAACTTTAAATTATTATCTGTTACTAGATTAAATGTAGTTTGTTTTACTATCAATGTAGGGGAAAATAATGCTGCATTAGAGCAGATACAGCAGTTCTTAAAATTAGTCAATGAGGATGGCAGAGCATTCTTTACCCAAACCGTATACAAAGGAATGCCTGGAATAAGGGCAGCTATAAGCAATTGGAGGACAGAGGAAAAGGATATTGAAATTGCATGGGAAGTATTAAATAAAGCCTATAAAAGATATTTGGGTTAATGTTAACTAATATAGCAATCTAGGCGAACCTTTTAGAGGCCCGCCTAGTGTCTAAGGGGTATCACAAAAACTAAAAGTTTTTGTTTGCAGATTAATTTTGGGTAACATTAAGTGCATTTAAAAATTTAATATATTATATAGTCTTCTAGATTGAAGTCTATAACATACCGTAATCAAGAACAAATAAGTTGTTATTGTCATCATAACCAAAGGAGTTAACCTTGCAGTACTCGTTTTGCAACTCGGGAGACTTGGTTACCAATAAATTTTTGAACCTTTCTAGTTTTGAGAAAAAGGTTTTCTCATTGGAAAAATTTTTCCCTTTTTCTATATAACTATATATTGTTTCATCAGAATTTGTACTAGTGTCTATAGGGTTTAAACGTTTATGCACAGTTAAATATAAAAACCTACTTTTATATATTGCATAGACTGGACATAATATATCTTTGAAATTTTCAAGTTTTTCATCTTCTGATGTATATATTTTATATTCGTTAATACATTGATCGGCTCCTATAGGTAGAGAAAATCCTGTAGCATCAGATGAAACTTTAATTATAAAGTTATCTAAGACATATACGCAGCGCATGGATCGTGCTATGATATTTTTTCTGGTTAATTGTCTTAGTAGACTATTGGTTATGCATTTATTTTCACCTAATTTCATACCATATTGTTTTAAAAAATTTTCAACTTCATGTAATTCTTCATTCATAATTATGCCTCCTTTTATTTCTATAGACATCCACGGCCGACAGTTAACTTATACTATGAGAATTATTGGTAATGTTTGAAAGATATAAATATATTTTTCGTAAGTCAACTTTCAGCGGTGGTTATCTATATAGAAATTAAATGTGAAAATTATCCTAAATAATTTTAAAAACATAATAAAAAGGACATGAGGGAAAGACTAAGCTTTCACTACATGTCCTCTGTATCTTTACCTGAGAGTTTGGATATAAATATATATCTTACACCTTGGGTTCTGTACTTAAACAGATCTTCAGAGTTTCGTCCTATAGCGCTGCGGGTACCTGAAAGTTTCTGATGTAGTCGTGTGGGAACTAAATCATTGCTTCTTCGGTTAACAAACTGTTATCTCACGCTATTTTCATCCGAGAAATATTAAATTTTCATATCTTGACTTCATTATAGCATCGAAATGTATAGAGTTTCAATATCGCTTTATGATTCTTAATTAAATGTTCACAAGTTAACTATTTTTTTAAATTTGCATTATATACATCTAAGTAAAAACCAGCTTGATAGGAAAACATTCTGATAGGCTGGATATCTATATAGTGTTGAAGCTTGGAAACATATCCCGGAGTGTAAGTTGATTTTCGGCCGTGCAACCCTATATTATTTATTATGCTGCTTTAAATATTCGATAAAATCACTGATAACAAGGGGCTTACTAAAATAATAGCCTTGAAATTCATCACATTTTTCATTTATCAATATGTTAACTTGCTCTTTCGTTTCTACTCCCTCAGCAACAGTCTTTAGATTAAGAATTTTCGCCATAGAAATAATACTTGGTGTTAAATTTTTCTGGTTTGGATCAGCGATATTATCTATAAAAGACTTATCAATTTTTAAATAGTCTACAGGTAATCGAGTTAAATAACTTAAGGAGGAAAAGCCTGTACCAAAGTCATCTATTGAAATGCCAATTCCTAATTTTTTTAGCTCAAATAGGTTTTGAATTGCTTTCTCAGTATTATGTAACAAAAAACTCTCTGTTATCTCAATTATCAAATTAATATTTTGAGAACTATTTTCTTTGAAAATTTCTTTGATTTTTGAAACTAAATTATTATTTTCAAACTGTTTCGAGGAAACGTTAATTGCTAATTTGATATTAATGTAATTGTTTTTTAATATCTTATCGATTCTAAAAATTTCTTCTAATACCCAGTTACCAATAGGTATTATCATACCATTGCTTTCAGACACTGGTATGAATTTATTTGGCGTGAATATCTTACCATCTATCGTCTTCCAGCGGATAAGTGCTTCAGCACCAATTATTTTAAAACTATTCTCGGTAAAAATAGTTTGTGGTTGCAGATATAAAATGAACTCATTATTAGCAAGAGCTGAATTAAGTTTTATCTGCATTTCAAGAGTTTCATGATTTCGCTTTTCAATTTCTTCAGAAGAGAAAGAATACCTTCCTTTTCCAGACTCCTTTGCATCATACATTGCAGCATCCGCTTTTCTAACTAAGCCCTCAACAGTAAATTCGTCATAAGGTGCTAGTGCGATTCCAATACTTACTCCCAAAGTTATTTCTCGTCCAAGTATAGAATAAGGTAGAAATATCTTCTCAATAATAGCTTTTGCTAAAATTCGTATATCTTCAGGATTATCTATATTTTCGATAATTACAGCAAACTCATCTCCGCCTAATCTTGAGACAGTATCAGATTTTCGAATGGTAGATTTAATTCGATTCGCAACTTCTTTAAGAATTAAATCTCCAGCTGCATGACCTAATGAATCATTGATGACTTTAAACTCGTCTAGATCCATAAAAAGCAGGGCCACTGATTTTTTAGTATCAATAGATCTAATAAGTGCTCTTTCAAGTCTATCATAAAATAATGTTCTGTTTGGTATTCCAGTTAATAAATCGTAATAGGCAAGACTGTGAAGCTTATCTTCAGTTTTTTTTATTTTACTTATATCTGTAGAAATGGCAATATAATTTTCTACTGTGCCATTTGATTTTTTTAAAGGTGTTATTGACATCCATTTAGGATATGTTTCACCATTTTTTCTTTTGTTCCAAATTTCACCCTCCCAATAACCATTAGTAATTAAATTATTCCACATGTCTAAATAAAAGCTTTTATTATGGCGGCCAGATTTAAATATTCTTGGATTTCTTCCAATTAGGTCTTCTTTTTTATATCCAGATATCCTTTCAAAAGAATTATTTACTTTGATAATATTTCCAGAAGCATCGGTTATTAATACATCTTCTATTGCAGTATTAATTATTCTATCTGAAATTGACAATTCTTCATTCAGTTTTTTAAGATCATTTGTGTACTTCTGTAGCTTCGTTATGTCGTGAAACATAAATAATCTACCAATCTGAAATTTATTTGTATCTAAAATAGGAGATCTATACATTCTAAAATAAAAATCTTTATTATTAAGATTTAAAGTTATTGTAGATTCATTATTTTCAGCAGTTGTTGTAGCAATATGTTTCACAGTTGGTATGAACTTCAATATCTCTTGGATTTTTATTCCTATAAAATTTCTGTCTTTCCCAATATTAATCTTTTTATTTGTACGTTCTAAATACATTATAAATTTAATGGCTGCTGGATTGATATCTATTATTCTATTAAAAGAATCTACCACAATAACCATGTCTTCAATATTTTCTACTAAAAGATCTCTAGCAATTGGTACCATTACTGACTTAGGAATATGGAATATAACACAATATAATATAATCAAGGTTAATAGTACACAAATGGAAGTAGCATCTATAAAGAATACTTCAAATTTAGTAACAATAAACAAAATGTTGATTATAATAGATATCGTTGCTCCTACCAAAATAAAGATATTTTGCCTGCAATATAATTTAGGTGATTTTATTGCCTTAATCATAAGAATGTAAAACACCACTAAGACATTGCAATATGAATAAATAGTGTGAATCCAAAATCCGATATTTGGCGAATAGGAAAAAATTAAAGCATATTTGAGATATTCTATATTAGCATTTGATATAAATTTATATGGTATGCTGTTAGAAATTAACGATGTCAATGATAGTATAGGTACAATAAAAATTAATAGAACATAATAGGAACTTTTTTGTTTTTTATTAGTATATTCATTAATTGCTAACAAGGAAAGTGGTGGAATAAATATAGCACTAACGAACTTTGCTTTTTGAAATAAGATTACAAGCTCGCTTATTTTTATATAATAGCTAAGAGTCTCCATAAGAATCCAGAAGGAAATAAGGATATCTCCTATGATTAGTAATTTTGCAATGTCAATATTTCTTAACTTATACATAAAAACTAACAAAATTACAGAAATTACAAAACTTATACTGAATAAAATTTCGTACATTCATACACTCCTTTAAAACAAGCTGTGTTTCGTTTTTAAATCTCATTTATGCTAATAAATATGTTAACTTTATTAACTCTTTTATTATTTTAAGTCATAATTTGTATGATTTCAACACTTTTTGTATTATTTTCATTTTTAACCATGTCATATTGTGAGCCATGTTTTTAAAAATAAGTTATAAAATAAAAAGATGCTTATTTGATCATATACCATATATGTTGAAATTTACCGTAAGGAGGTATAAAATTTAAGTAATTGATAATTTTTAGGGGGAAAATATTATGAATACTACAACACAAATAAATGTCAATAGATTATTATTGTTGAAGAAACTATTTGAATTAAGGGATATAGTGATTAATATTAATGAATCACAAATGCTTTTAAAAGATAAACTAAAGACCTTAGAATATAAAAAAGAGGAAAATGTTGATGGCAAAAATAAGCTTCTTGAAAATAGTAATGAGTCTATAAAGAGCAATAATGCTTTTAATTTTATAAAAAGTGAGGACTTTAAAAGATTGTGTATTGCTGCATATTGCAATTTACATAACAGTTTTTCATATACGCTGTGCCAATATGAAAATCACAGTGGCATGTGGTGCCTTACAGGAAATGACCAAGAAATATTCCATGACAATAATAGTATTATGAACTATATTCGAGATTTGACCAGCAAATATGGCTTTGAGATTTTAGATTTTATTAATACCATAGAAAGAGAAAAACATGAATCCTTCAATTTGAGTTACTTTATGATTGATGAACTTAACAAGCCATTACAAGAAAAAATTCAGAGTTATTATAAATCGAAGCTTTCAAATATGGTAGAAGACTATAATGAAGAAATGAAGATGCAAGTTACATTTAGACCTGATGTTCCTTATGAAAGCTGTTCAGCCTATAGGAGAAAACAAGTGGATCTTGTGGATGGAGTAAGTAAATTAAAAGATGAGCTTAAAGAGAAATTAGAGAGGCTTATTTATGCAATACCAGAGCAATTTATAAAAGAAGAAAATTTGACCAGAATACAGTCCTACTATTTAATGAAATTTCAAGAAAGTGCCCATGGAAAGAGGCTCAGTAATAGTGCAAATAATGTTAGTATTGTCGAATCAAAGAATGCCTCTTTAGCTGATAGGAAAGATAAAGTTATAAGTAAATATTGTACACTGTTACCATCAAAGTATATTTTTAATGAATATGCATTAAATTGTTTTATACAATATATCTACTATGGGCAGGCAGAGAATGTTGAAGAATGCATAAACATTTTTGAACATAAGGAAACACAAGAAGATGTAATTGAACAAACAATTTCTTTTAAGCATGTTGTTGATAACTTAAAGGACTCAGTAGTTAACCAGTTATCAAAAATAAATATAAAATTAGATAATGATACTCAAGATTACATATAATAAACTTGAAGTTTAATTAGAAGAATAAGGATTTACACTAGCTCAATTCCTTGTTTTTTTCTGAATTTATAGTCTAATTATAAATAATGATTCTTTTTTATCATACTCTCATAGGTTGTAAGTTTAAAGGAGGTTTTTATCATAAAGAATATAATATTTGATGTTGATGGTACATTGTGGGATACAACGGAAGTCGTAGCTAAAGCTTGGAATAGAGCAGTTTCAGAAGTTGGTGGAACAGATGCAATAATAACCTCTTCGGTACTAAAGAAAGAGTTTGGAAAGACTATGGATGTAATAGCAGAGGATTTGTTTACTGATGCCAGTTGTGAAAATAAAAAATTAATACTGAAAAAATGCTGTGAATATGAGCATGATGATTTGGAAGAAGACACACATAACCTTTTGTATTCAAACGTAAAAGAAACCATTAGTGAACTATCAGAAAAGTATCGTTTATTTATTGTGAGTAATTGTCAATGTGGATATATTGAATTATTCATGAAGAAAGCAGGAATTGAAAAGTATATTACAGACTTTGAATGCTTTGGAAACACTGGTAGATGTAAGGGTGAAAATATAAAATTAGTTATAGAAAGAAACAATTTAAATGATGTAGTATATGTTGGAGATACTCAGGGGGATTATGAGGCAACGGTACTTGCTGGAGTTCCTTTCATATTTGCCAAATATGGCTTTGGCAGTGTTGAAGACTACTTTTTGGAAATTAATGATATAAAAGAATTGTTGAACTTGAATTAAGGAAGGAATTATATAGATAGATTTAGAACGTTTTCAATAAAATAGCTATAACACTATGTTCTACCGGAAATAGAAAGCTTATTAAGTTTGAATAAATTAGTTACATTTTAGTAAATATAAATTAACATAATTTTAATTGAAATAACTTCCTTATAGATATATAATATATAAAATATCATATATTATATATTAAATGAAGGAAGGGAAGATTTTGAATAAAAATTTATTGCTAATAACAACACATGAGGTTATTGAAGAATGTTTGGCCGAATCACTTGATATTCGTGAAAAACCTGCTTTGTTCCTTAAAAAAGCAACTAAATCACAAGCAAAAATAAGAAAAGTCTTGAAATAGTATTCTATTACAAGACTTTTTTTTATAAAATTAATGTTAACATAGAATAAAAAATTCATTAGTGACAATTTATATTATTAGTTGTAACACTATTGACACTTAAATGTAACAATTGTTTGGTATTATAAATTAGTAAGCACGATAATGCTTAAAAAATATCATGTTAGTATTAGACTAAATTTATACTAGAGCCTTGAAAGGCGGAATGGAGATAAAATTTTATGAAACTTAAAAACAAAAATATGCTTATAAAGTCAGAGAAATCTTCTCTTTCGATTGCTTTGTATGCAGCCGCTTCAACTGTAGCAGTTCTTGGAATTGCATTATTAATTGATAATATTTTTATATTTAAGAAGACTGTTGATCAATATGTATCCCAGGGATATCCATCTGCTACTGTAATTAAGCAATTGTTACCATCACAATTACTGCCAGGAATATTTGAGCCGATTGCTTTATATGGAGGCATTGCATTTATTTTACTAGGGTTGGCTATAGTTAATAAAAAAGTATCAAAATACTTAGCAGCAGTAGATAAAAATGAGGTTTATGATGATATAAATGTTAACAATAATGAAGAAAGCGCTTCTAAGCAAAATATTATTGAGACAGAGAATATGGAAATAGCTGAACAAATAGAAGTTATAGAGAATATGGAAGAAACTAAGAAGAATGATAACAATGATTAAATTGATAACATTCTTAAGAAATATTAATATTTATAAGATAATAAACTGGTGCCTCAAGACGGACCAACTTATCAATTATCATTGATAAGTTGCTCATAAAAAGCTTCTAAGATTTTCTAAAATACTTCGCTAAGAATGATTAAAAAGTTTTTATATGTGCCTTCGGCTTTGGTAACATCTTCCTGCGTATAAATTTACTTTTTTTCTATTTAATTTAAGAATTATTCTTGATTACATTAGATAAAACTTTATAAATTGAACAATTAATTGGATTTGTTATTTTTAGGTACTAACCTTTGATATGGGGTTTTTTCTTCAATCATCTCGATAAACTTTGAAAGTGAGGTAGTCATTAAAGAATCTTTTCGTCTTATAAAAAAGGTTCTTGTAGTATTATACTGTTCGGGTATTGGGAAGGATTTTAGAAGACCGTTTTCTTCATATTCTTTAATAGCAGATTGAGGGACAAAAGATGCACCAAGGTCAGCTATCACACCTTCAATTATGGAATTTAAATTATTGAGTTCCATATATCGAATATTACCAACGCCTTTTGATCTAAGCCAGTTTTCAAGCTGTGTTCTATTAGGACACCCTATGGTGTTCATTAGAAAGGGTTTAGAATATAAAGCCTCTATATTATTATAAATAGGGTTAGAAATAAGTATTAAATTCTCTTCAAATACAAGCTCTTTTATGATATTGTGCTAAAAGTTCAGAAAGACGAAAACCGGAGATTATATTATTAGCACCAATTGATAGGCTTCCAGAAGGATCACAAGAGTCATTTAAGGCTTTATCAGCTTCGTCTAACAAATAAATGATTTTCTCTGCATAAGCTAACAATTTTTCGCCTGTAGGAGTTAAAAACATGCCACGCTGTCTATAGAATAATTGAGTATTTAGCTCTGATTCTAATTGTTGGATTCTAGCAGTGACATTAGATTGAACATAGCCTAAAACTTGTGCAGCTTTTGTTATACTTCCTGTTTGAGCAACAACTCTAAAGATTCTTAGTTCATTACTTTCCATTTTTTCACCTCAATATATAGCCCTAGCTTTAGCTACTGCAACTCCAACTATAGTTAAAACATTTCCTGGTAATCAGCTTGGGTTAGCTTTAGGTATTAATGCAACTTCATGGGTTATTGGGGCAATAGTAGGATTAGGAAAATTGAATAGTATAAATGCAAATGGAGATTTAGTTACTTCCATTAATTCCGGTTTTAGATTCTTTACTATTTTCTTTGTAGCTGCGTTTATACTGAGTTTGATTCTCATATACTGTCCTCTGTCCGTTATCAATTGTCCTCTAGAAATATGTTTATATTTTCTAATTATTACTAATAATTCTCATAGTATAAGTTAAGTATCGGTCGAGTTTATCTATACTTAAAATTTTGAAATTTACATTATTTGAACACTTCTAGTAAATCAGTTTTTGAATTAGGAGAAAATACTGATACGTAAGATTTAATATCATATAAATGATTACGAATGATGTCGTCACCAATCCCGCCAGGTGTGTAAACAAAGAACATCACATTTTTAGTATCCTTTGTTATTTGAGTCCGTGAATCAGGTCCATTTAGAATGCTTGACATTATTCCTTTACTGTCGCATAGCATCATATCATTTTTTGTAAGAAATTGCTCTTTTTCTGATATACCTATAAAATTTTCATTTCCTTTACCTAAGCTTAATTTAATAGGAAATTCTATTTTATCAAGATCATGGCCTGCGGTAAGAAGTAAGTTTTTTAGTTCAGCAACGAACATGGCTTCAACTAACGCAGCAGTGTTTGGCAGAGAATTTCCTTTTGTAATTATTGATTCTAATTGGAGCTGAACAGGATAAGTCTTTCTGAATTTTTTATAATAATTTGTATAAAAATAAACAGGTTCAGATTTAGTAAAGTCTTTTCGATTGTAGTTTTGATATTGACCTAGTAATTGTTCCCTTACTAATAACTTTGTTTTATTGAATTCTGAATTTGTTGATGGATTTTCAACATCTTTAATTATAAGAACTCCAAATTTAGAGTTAGGGTAAAGTGTCTTTAAGTTTTCTTCCAATATTAACAATTTTATCACTCCTTGAAACATATTGTAAATTTTTAGTGATTATTTTATAATGTTACCACAGGTAAAGTGGCTTATGTAGGTCCAATTTATTAGATAAATAATAGAACCACTTTAGTAAGGAGAGGATAACTTATGTGGTTGATTATTGATAAAAGCAGCAATATTTCACTTATAAGACAGATTTATGGACAGATAAAATCTATGATACTGGAAGGAAGGATATCAGCAGGCAGCAAGCTTCCTTCAACCAGATGGCTTTCTAGAGACTTAAAGGTATCTAGAAATGTTATATTGGAGGCTTATGATCAGCTTATGGCGGAAGGCTATGTTGAAAGCAGGCAGGGATCAGGAACAATAGTGGCAAAGAATCTCTATTTCAAAAGAAGTGAAACAAAAGAAAGCTTCTTAAAGATTGAACATAAAAGTAATGAAAGTGACTTGATTGACTTCCGTTCAGGGATACCTGATCTTGATAAGTTTCCTAAGAAAGAATGGGGAAGAATGTATAATAAGATATGCAGCAATATGCCTTATTCAAATTTTAAATATTGCGGACCTGAAGGGCGTATGGAATTAAGGCAGGAACTTTCTGAATATCTGTTCAAAGTTAGAGGTATAGACTGCAGCCCGGAGCAGATTATGATTACTTCTGGTTCTACACAGGGACTATCCTTAATATCAAAGCTGCTGTATAGCCCTGCTGCAGAAGTTATCGTTGAGGATCCTATACATTATGGTTTACTAAATGTTATTTTATCTTGTAAATATTCAGTAAATCCAATTCAAGTTGACAGTAATGGTATAAGAACTGATATGCTTAAAACTTTCAAGAAAGTAGGATTTATTTATGTTACCCCTTCTCATCAGTTTCCGCTAGGGGGAGTGCTGCCTATTCAGAGGCGTATCGAGCTTGTCAATTTTGCCGAAAAAAATGATTGTTATATTGTTGAGGACGATTATGATACTGAAATTCGTTATGAAGGGCAACCAATAAGTTCACTTTATGAATTAGATCCTGATAGAGTAATATATGTAGGTTCTTTTAGTAAAATACTAGCCCCTGCACTTAGACTTGGGTATATGATACTACCATATTCATTAATACATAAGTATCTGAAATCTAAAATGTATACTGATGTGCATACGGAATCAATAACGCAGTTGGTGCTTGCAAAATTTATTAGTGATGGAAAGCTTGAAAAACATATCTGGAAAATGAAAAAAGAATACTTTAAGAAACGACAAGAGATAATAAATAGTTTAGATATTAATTTTCCGAAAGAATATGTGATAAAAGGGCATGCTTCAGGGCTGCATCTGATTGTAGAATTTGATAATATCTCTTTCAAAGAGGATGTATTAAGAAAAATTGCAAAGCAAAAAGTAAAAGTTTATCCAGTTGAAATGTATGCTGTTAACAAAGGGAGACACGACAATAAGATAGTTTTAGGTTATGGGCATCTTAGTATTAAAAACATTGAAGAAGGCATAAAGAGAATTAGAAAGGGAATAGGACCTCTTTCTAAAAAGTAAGTATATGAGTAAAAAGTGCGTACTGGTGTATATGTTCTAGTAGTACTATAATTAATTATACAATAACGAGAAATAATTTCCATGAGTGTAAGTGTCTGGTTTGAGTATCTATAATTTCATGATATGTTTAGGGGGAAAGAAGTATGGCAAAAAAATATAACTTATATCAAATTGATTCATTTACGAAAGAAAAATTCACAGGAAATCCAGCTGGGGTAATAACAAATGCGGATGGATTAACCGATTGTGAAATGCAGAAAATAGCAAGAGAACTTAATAATTCTGAAACAGCTTTTATATTTTCTTCAGATAGCAATGAGTATGACGTTCATATAAGATTTTTTACTCCAACTAGTGAAGTACCAATTTGTGGACATGCCACGATTGCTGCTCATTATGCCCGGGCTATTGAAAATAATTTGGATGCTTCAAGAGTTTATCATAAGACAGGTGCTGGAATTTTGCCCGTCGATATAATAAAGGAAAATAATGATTATAAAATAGTAATGACTCAAGGAAAAATTGAATTTGGTGATATTATTGATGGTGCCAATAAAGAAATACTTTTATCAGCACTTAATATAAGTAACAGGGATTTGTTGGAAAACTATAAAATTCAAATTGTTTCAACAGGTCACTCTAAAGTTATGATTGGCATAAAAAGTATTGAAACTCTAAATAAAATGCAGCCAAATTATGATACGCTTTCTAAGTTGAGTAAGGTTATCAAGTGTAATGGATATTATGTTTTTACTGTTGATGAAGAAGACAATGATATCTTAGTGCATGGCAGAATGTTTGCACCAGTAATAGGAATTAATGAAGACCCAGTAACAGGTAATGCGAATGGTCCTTTAGGTGCATATCTTGTTTATCATAATCTTGTTGAACACAATAATTCTTTATTTAAATTCAAAGCTAAGCAAGGGGAAGCTATAAATCGAGCAGGTATTATTGAAGTTGAAGTGAAAATAGAAGATAAAAAGCCTGTAGAAGTTAAGATTTCAGGAAATGCTGTGATAGCCTTTAAAACTGAATTGTCACTATAAGAGCACAACAGATTGTAAAAAAGAAGGAGCTGTTGTACTTATAGACTACACGGCCGAAAGTAGATGTCTAAGTGCAACAGGACCTTTGAAATATTCACACTTTCTTTGATGATTTGTTACTAGAGTTCTTGGCCTCTTTCAGAAGCTTCTGCTATTGCTTTAGTTTTTTGAACTGTACCCTTTGGATGTTGTGGTGGTGCATAAATGGAATACAGCTTAAGTGGCACAGATCCTGTATTGATTACATCGTGCCATGTTCCAGCAGGTATCATGATTGCAATCTCATCACGTATTCTCCTTTGAAAGTTAAGGTTATTTTTTCTAGGGCCCATTTTAACAATTCCTTGACCTTGTTCAATACGTATGAATTGATCAATATTTGGATGGACTTCTAGACCTATGCTTTCACCAGGTTTAATACTCATCAAAGTAACTTGCAAATGTTTTCCTGTCCATAAAGCTGTACGATAAGTATTGTTCTGCCTGGTAGCTGCATTAATGTTAACTACATAAGGTTCTGGTCCATAATCCTTTATTTCAATTAAAGGATCAATCCTGTCTGAATCCGAAGAATCACATCTATAACCATAATTTGGTTCATCAGAAAAAGGAATATAGTTATTATCAAATTGTTCTGAAAAATCAGAGTCATACATTGGGGGTGGAGTACAGTAAGGATACATCCTATACATATTATCTAAGTCAAACATTTGTGGATTAAAATAAGGGCATTGATACATGTTATACATATAATACATCCTTTCATAGGCTTACAATATTATAATATGTTTTATTTCTAAAAATGTGCTTTAATTCACAAAAACTAAGATTTTAAGTTACGTGTGTGGATTTTTAAAAGAGAGTAAGGAAAGAATAAAACTATTAGTAAATAGAAAGGATGATACTTATGTCTTTTAAGATTAATGACACTGTAACTTGGGTTGGAAAAATAGACTGGGAGCTAAGAACCTTCCATGGTGAAGAATACTCTACACATAAAGGTTCTTCATATAATTCATACTTAATTAAAGATAAAAAGACAGTACTTATTGATACTGTATGGTATCCATTTGCTAAAGACTTTGTAGCTAATTTAAAAAAGGAAATCGACTTAAAGAAAATAGATTATATAATCATGAATCATTCAGAAAGTGATCATAGTGGTGCACTTTTAGAGTTAATGAAAGAAATACCCAATACTCCAATTTATTGTACTAAAAGTGGGGTGAAAATATTAAAGGGACATTACCATAAAGATTGGAACTTTGTAGAAGTAAAAACTGGGGATAGTTTAGATATAGGTAAAAATAAATTGATATTTGTAGAAGCAAGGATGCTTCATTGGCCTGATTCGATGTTTACATATTTATCTGGTGAAAATATTCTATTTAGCAATGATGCCTTTGGGCAGCATTATGCCTCTGAATTAATGTACAATGATAAAGTTGATCAAGGAGAGTTATTTCATGAGGCAATAAAATATTATGCTAATATTTTAACTCCCTTCAGCAAATTTGTCGTAAAAAAAATAGAAGAGGTAATAAGTCTTAATTTACCTGTTAGTATGATTTGTACTAGTCACGGAATAATATGGAGAGATAACCCACTGCAAATAATCAACAAGTATATGGAATGGGCAAAGGATTATAAGGAAAATCAGATTACAATAATTTATGATACAATGTGGAATGATACAAGAAGAATGGCTGAAGCTATAGCAGAAGGAATAAAAAATTCAAATAAAGATATTGTTATAAAGATTTTTAATTCATCTAAGAATGATAAAAATGATATTATTACTGAAGTATTTAAATCAAAACTGGTACTTGTTGGTTCATCAACAATAAATAACGGAATACTATCCTCGACAGCCGCAATATTGGAGATGATTAAAGGACTTGATTTCAAGGGAAAGAAAGGAGCTGCCTTTGGAAGTTACGGATGGAGTGGTGAGTGTGTGAAAATAATTAATGAAGAATTAAATAAGGCTGGTTTTGAGGTAGTAAACGAAGGAATAAGAGAATTATGGAATCCTGATGAAGATGGACTAAACAGGTGCAGAGAATTTGGAAAAAATATAGTATATTTTATGATATAATTTTGCTGAGGTGATTCATCAATGATAGCTATACTATCGCCAGCAAAAAATTTGAATATGAAAAAGGCATTTAATACCGATTTGTATACAAAACCTGTATTTATCAAGGAGGCTAATATACTGATGAAAGAACTTCAACAGTATACTCCACCTGAACTTGAGAGTTTAATGAAGATAAACAGTGAACTTGCAGAACAAAATTTTGTGAGACATATAATGTGGAAAAGAGAACATAATTTATCAAATGGGAAGCAAGCTCTTTTAGCTTATGATGGTGCAGTGTATAGAGGTATAAATGCAAAGAATTTAGATAATGGACAATTGTCTTTTGCAAATGACCATTTGAGAATACTTTCTGGATTATACGGTGTATTAAGACCATTGGATTTAATTCAACCTTATAGATTAGAAATGGGAACTAAATTAAAGAACAATTCAGGTAATAACTTATATAGCTTCTGGAAGAATAAGCTTACTGATTATTTTATAAAAGAATTGAGCAATCAAGGAGATAATGTACTTATAGACTTAGCATCAAAAGAATATTCTTCAGCAATAGATATGAATAAGTTAAATGCAAAGATAATACTTCCTGTATTTAAAGATTATAAAAGAGGAACTCACAAGGTTATAACTATTTATGCAAAACGCGCAAGAGGACTTATGAGCCGATTTATAGTTGAGAATAATATTGTCTCACCAGATGATCTTAAGGAATTTTGCGAAGAGGGATACAACTATAATGAATATATGTCTACTGAGGTAGAATGGGTATTTACTAGGTAAAGCTTACTGTCTATTAAAATAAGGTGAAAAGAAGACGACATATCAACACTTCTAGATATTAGTGATGGCATGTCTTTTATAATACTTTAGAAAGCTTTCTAAATACCAAACTCACACTTAAAAAAATGTAGTTGGCTTTTAAATTTAAAACCTGCAAAAATCACTTGTTTTGATTTTTGTAGGTTTTTAGATTTTGATTAATTTAGATTAAAAGGTAAGGTACCTTAATTTTTTATTGACAATATATATATCAGCATATATACTAAAATAGTAAGGTACCTTAATAAAAAGTAACTTAGATAAGTTATATTTTAAGCGATTTGGAGAGATTAAAAAAACTTGAAAGGCATATATATAGAGTTTTTATTGGGATATGAAATAGATTAATTATATGTGAGAAAGGAAGAATGTTCATGTCAAATTATACAAAGATGTTAAGTGAATTAAATAAAGATTCTTTACCACAAGCAGGTGGAAAAGGTGCTAATCTTGGTGTGCTTATAAATGCAGGACTTCCAGTTCCACAAGGATTTGTAGTTACAACAGGTGCATATCGTGCTCATCTTGAAGCATCAGGGCTTAAAGAGCGTATAGAAAAAAGGATAGAAAATATCGGTAAGCAGGATATTGATAATATGTCAGAAGCGAGTAAGTGTATTTCAGCATGGATTGAAGAGGCTCCAATGCCTGTTATGGTACAAGAAGAATTGAATACAACCTTTGAAAGCTTTTTTAAACAAATGAGCTCTGGGGGAAAACTATTGCTTGCAGTACGGTCAAGTGCCACAGCAGAGGATTTACCATCAGCATCTTTTGCAGGACAACACGAAACTTTTTTAGGGGTCTATGGGAAAGAAGACGTATTTAAACATGTTAAGAAATGTTGGGCAAGCTTATGGTCCTCTCAGGCAATATCCTATAGAGTAAGTATGGGATTTGATCACCTTAAGGTTGATCTTGCAGTTGTAGTTCAGGCTATGATAGATTCTGAAGTTGCTGGAGTAATGTTTACTGCAAATCCTGTAAATGGAAGCAGAGATGAAATATTGATAAGTGCTGCATATGGTCTTGGAGAAGCGGTAGTTAGCGGTTTAGTAACCCCAGATACTTTTGTCCTTACGAAGGATGGAAGAATTAAAGAAAAGTCTCTTGGTTCCAAGAAACTTAGAATCAATCTAATGGAAAAGGGGACGACCACGAAAGCTGTTTCTAAGGAAAAACAGAAATCATATTGTCTTGGCGAAAACGAGCTTACTCATCTCATAAAATTGGCCAACCTTGTGGAAAAACATTATGGCAGTCCACAAGATACAGAGTGGGCGCTTTCACAAGGTAAAATATATATGCTTCAAGCTAGGCCAATTACCACAGATATAGCAGATAATGAAGATCTAAATATCCTAGGACCTAATGATAAGATAATTTATCAAGGTAAAAAAGCTCCTTCTGGATTGCAAAGTGTAATGGAGCATTGTTCAGAACCACCAACTCCATTGGATTTTGCTTACATTAATTATTCATATCAAGGTGTAAATACTTTTTTTCATGATATAGGGTTTAAACTTCCAAAAGATCAAAACAGACCAGTTGAAAGAGAAAATGGGTGTGTTGCAATAAGCTATCATGATTCAAGCCTATCTCCTGTAATACTATGGAAACTTCCCAAATATCTAATTAAATGTGCCTCAAAGGAGTCTAAGGATTTATGGAAGCCTGTTTCAGAAGAAATGATTGCATGGATTGAAAGAATAGATAAGGAAAGCAGGAATACAAATGATCTCGTAAAATATGCAAAGCTTATGGAACAGGCTATGAAGGAATTTAGTAAACTTTTTTATAAAAGATTTGCTTCTACTTTAATTCCTGGATCTATATCTGTTTTAAAGTTTGAGCATTTAGTCAAAAAAACTGTGAGAAAGGAAAATGCTGACCAGTTCAATGAAAGTCTTATGAGAGCATTACCGTTCAGAACTGCACTTCAAAATGATGCTATAGTAAAAGTAGCTCAGGCAGCAGCTGTATATGGAAAGGAGAGTAAAATTTTTAAAGAGGAGTTTGATAAGTTTATAGAGGAATATGGAGATAGACCTTCTGTGAGCATGGGTCCTATGGTTGGATCACCCACATGGCGCGAAAAGCCGGAGAGCGTTTATAAACTTATTGATGCATTACTTTGTGATACGGATTTGTTAGATTCGGAAAAAAACTTCAAAAAGCAGGAGGACGACTATGAAGCTGCAAAAAAACAGATTAAAGAACTGATGAAACTTAGCAAGTATCGCAAATTTTTGAAAGCCCTTGAAAAAGCTAGGAATGCAGTAATAGTCAGAGAAGAAAGCTTATTTTTCTTAGAAAAGCTTGTGGCTTGCCTGCGTAGATTGGCTTCAAAATTTGGGAAACTCTTAGTTAAAAAATCATTAATAAATGAAGCTGAGGATGTATTCTTTATTTTCCTTGAAGAGGTAGGTTCTGTAGCAGAAGGAAAATTAGGTATTAAAGAAAAAATAGAGAAAAGAAAAAAAGCTTTTTCAAAGGTTTATGCTGCTCATGAAAAAGGAGTACATTGGATGATATCTACAGGTTCAATTCCAAAATTTGAAATGAAAAATAAAAATAAAATGGATATTGAGAACGATCCTAATTCAATACAAGGTAGTCCTGCAAGCCGCGGTGTATATGAAGGCCCTGTGTGCATAGTAAGAAATCCTTCTGAATTCAATAAGCTAAAAAAAGGCGACATATTAGTATCACCTTATACTGCACCAGTATGGACGCCTCTCTTTAAGGTGGCAGCTGCAGCAGTCACTGAAATAGGAAGCGCAGGCTCTCATGCAGCAATTGTTTCAAGAGAATATGGAATACCTTGTGTTGTAGCTATTGATAATATAACAAATATATTAAAGGATGGACAAAAAATACGTGTAGATGGAACAAAGGGAATAATAACCTTGTTATAGATAAGTTGGTCCATCTTGAGGAACGAGTTTATAAAAGTTTCTTAGAGATTTATGAAACTCATCTTCCTTAAGTCAGATGAGTAAGCGATTCACATAAAATCAAAGATTTTAGCTCTCTGCTTAAATACTGAGCTTTAGAATAATTAAAAGTTTTTATCGTGCTGAAGCTTGGCAGGATATCCGACCTCCCGGAGGATAAGTTTACTTTCGGCTGTGGGTGTCTATGATAGATATTTAGAGGAGGAATAAGTTGTGATAAAAATATTTAAACGGATGTCTAAAATTAACCTTACCGCAGCAATTGTTTTTCTGGTTTTACAAGTCCTTTGTGATCTGTATCTACCTAATTTGACTGCGGATATCGTTAATAATGGTATTATGACTGGGAAGATTTCGTATATATTTTCCCAGGGAGGAATTATGATTTTAGTTTCTATTGCAGGTCTTCTTTCAGCGGAAATAAATACCTATGTTTCTTCAAAATTGTCTTATAAATTAGCAAGAGGGTTGAGAAGTGATATTTTTCAAAAGGTACAAAACTTCAGTAATCATGAATTTGATAAAATCGGGACAGTTTCACTTATAACCCGTAATATAAATGATGTTACGCAGGTACAGAATCTAATAGAAATGGTGTTAAAGTTTCTGACTATGGCCCCTATTTATTTATTTGGGGGTATTATCATGACTTATAGGTTAAGTCCAAGCTTATCAAAGATATTTATAATTGCAATTCCTATTATAATTGTAATTTATTTTGGAGTCCTATATTTTTCCACTCCATTATTTGAAAAACTTCAAAATAAAATTGACACTCTTAATTTGATTTTTAGAGAAGGGCTGACAGGCATTAAAGTAATTCATGCTTTCAATAAAGAAAAATGGGAGTATGACAGATATCAGAAAGTTAATGACGATTACAAAAGTATATCTATAAAAGTGAATACATTGGTTGGAACTTTACTTCCTGCAATAACTCTTATAATGAGTTTTGTTGGAATAGCAATAATTTGGATTGGAGGGCATTATGCAGTTCATGGCGGTGTTAAGGTTGGAACAATTTTAGCTGTTATTACCTATTCAACACAAATTTTAATGAGTTTAACTATGCTCATAAATGTTGTTTCCTCCATTCCACGTGGACAAACATCCGCTAAAAGGATTAATGAAATCCTTGAAATGAATAGCTTAACTGATGATCCAAAAGAAAATGGTATATTTCTTAAAGAAAATTCTAAAATATCACTTGAGTTTAAAGATGTTAGTTTTCGATTTAAAGGTGCCAAGCAAAATGCTCTTGAAAATATTAATTTATCCATTAAACAAGGACAAACTCTTGCAATTATAGGCAGTACAGGTTCAGGAAAATCAACTCTTATAAATTTAATATCCAGATTTTATGATGCTGTAAGTGGAGCTGTTTTAGTAAATGGAATAGATGTACGCAATATACAAAAAGAAAGTCTCCATAAAGTAGTAAGTTTTGTTCCGCAAAAATCAACTCTCTTCTTTGGTACTCTTCGAGATAATATGAAATTAGGAAATTCAAATGCAACGGATTTGGAAATATTAGAAGCACTTTCTTTATCGCAAGCAATTGAATTTGTAGAAAAGCTGGATAAGGACTTGGATAGCAATGTTGAAAAAAATGGAGGAAACTTTTCAGGTGGTCAAAAGCAAAGATTATGCATTGCAAGGGCATTACTCAAAAAAGCAGATATTTATATCTTTGATGATTCTTTATCTGCTTTGGATTTTAAGACAGATTTTAAAATTAGGGAAGCTATACGTAAGCAAATGACTGACAAGATTACAGTAATTGTTGCACAAAGAATAAGTACAGTTATGCATGCTGATCAAATAGCAGTACTTAGTGAAGGGAAAATAGTTGGATTAGGAAGTCATGAATACCTTAAGAAAACAAATAAAGTATATCAAGAAATTTTAGCCTCTCAATTTGAAAAGGAGGATTTAATATGCGAAATAAAGAGATAGAAACGGATCCGAAGCAGGAGACTCAGATAGGCAGAATGAAACATGGGCGGCGATTAGTAGAAAAACCTAAAGATATGAACAAAACTGTTAAGCAGCTTATGCATTATATGAAAAGCAGCAGCTTACTTATTACATTGGTCTTGTTTGCTTCAGTCTTAGGAACTTTTATGCAGATTCAGACGCCAAAGCTATTAGGAAAGGCAACTACAGAAATATTTAAAGGAGTTACAGAAAAAGGTGTTGTTGTTGATTTTGATAAACTAAAATTAATTCTATTATTTGCAGCTATTTTATATATAGGAGTAAATATTCTAACTTTCTTACAGCAGTGGATTATGACATGTGTGTCTCAAAAAACAACAAATGCACTCAGGAAGGAGTTAAAAAAGAAGATAAATACTTTGCCAGTGGCCTATTTTGATAAGAATTCCAACGGAAACTTGATGTCAATTGCTGTTAATGATATAGATAATATCGCAACTATGCTTCAGCAAAGTCTCACCCAGCTTATCTCGGGAATTATTACTTTTGTAGGTATATTAGCTATTATGTTGACTATCAGCTGGCAGCTGACCTTAATAGCTTGTGCTATAATTCCAGGAAGTCTTCTTATAGTAAAAAGATTTAGTCCCATTGCACAAAAAAACTTCAAAGAATATATGAAATTACAGGGAAGCTTAAATGGCATCATTGAAGAAACGTACCAAGGGCATATGGTGATAAAAAGCTTTAATGGGGAAAAAGACGCAGTAAAGAAGTTTGAAGCATATAATTCAAATATGTATGAATCAGGCTGGAGAGCAAGATTTTGGGGTGGATCTATGATGCCTAATATGATGTTAATCAAGAACATTGGTTATGTTTTAATTGCAGTCTTCGGTGCCATTAAAGTTACAAATAATTCTATTACAATTGGTGATATGCAGGCTTTTCTTCAGTATTCTACTCAATTTTCACAACCAATTAGCCAACTTTCCAATATATGGAATGGAATTCTCAGTACAATTGCATCTGCTGAAAGGGTTTTTAATGTACTAGATGAAATTGATATGGAAGCCCAGAAGAACAAAATTCCAAATAACTATAAGAAAGATGTAAAAATTGACTTTGATAAAGTCTCCTTTGGATATACAAAAGATATGTTGATGAAAGATTTTTCTCTAGAAGTTAAATCAGGTCAAATGGTTGCAATTGTGGGACATACGGGAGCGGGTAAATCTACATTAATAAATTTACTTGGGAGATTTTATGAGATTCAGGGTGGTAATATAAGAATTGATGGAGTAGATATTAGAAATATGGAACGTTCAGAGCTTCATGCTAATATTGGCATGGTACTGCAGGATACATGGCTGTTTTCCGGTACAATTTATGAAAACATTCAGTATGGTAATGAAAATGCTAGTAAAGATGAAATTATTACCGCCGCAAAAGCATCTTATGTTGATGAGTTTGTTTATAAATTACCAGATGGTTATGATACTATTCTAAATGAAGAAGCCAGCAATATCTCCCAAGGGCAGCGGCAATTAATCACAATAGCAAGAGCCTTTGTAGCAAACCCTAAAATTTTGATTTTAGATGAAGCAACTTCCAATGTTGATAGTAGAACAGAAGCTTTAATTCAAACAGCAATGAGAAAATTGCTTCTAAATCGTACCAGTTTTGTTGTTGCACACCGGTTATCTACAATTTATAATGCAGATAGTATTGTTGTAATGAAAGATGGAGCTATTGCAGAAACGGGTAAACATGAAGAACTAATGTCAGCTAATGGTGTTTATGCTGATATCTATTATAGTCAGTTCATGGAAGAATGTGCTTTATAGCTTAAAGCACATTCTATCTTTAAGCAGAGTTGTGTAAAAAAAGAAGATTTTTGATTACTTTTACAATAAAAAGTAAAGGCATTGTGTTAGCAAAACTCTTAACAATGAAGTGATAAGTGTATTATAATAATAAGGTGCCTTGTTAAAAATAAAGGAGGGAGCTTTTATGTACAATATACTATCAGAGAAAGTGCTGCAACAAATAAATTATTTTACTAATTTGGTTAATAGGCAACAACATAATTCAAATTTTAAGGAAAAGGAAATATTGGCTAGTAGAGCACAGGCACATCTATTAGGACTATTACTAGTAGAGAATGGTTTGACACAAAAGGATTTGAGCGCTAAGCTTCAAATAAGACCAGCTTCTCTGGGGGAACTAGTTAACAAATTACAACAAAATGGCTATGTAGAAAAACGTGTAAACGAAAAAGATAAGCGGGTTTCGAATGTTTATATTACAGAAGAAGGACGAAGAGCTACAGAGGGAGCTATGAAAGCAAGAAGAGAGCTAGTAGAAAGTATATTTCTTGGTTTATCAGAAGAGGAAATAAATCAGCTTTCTACTTTGATGGATAAATTAGTAAACTCAATTGAACAAAGTTCTGGTGAAAATGTAGAAAGTTTACGTAAAGAACATCATGGAATTAAAGAAGGCAGTGATTTTTATGGTGAAACTAATTCACATTAAAAATAGAACCAACTACAATGCACATAAGTTTGCTATGTAGTTGGTTCTTTTAATTTTCTACATTTAGATACTTAAAAAATAGTTTTTTTAAATAAGAGAACAGGAGTTTCTTTTAAATTGAAGATTTTTAGAGGAAATTTAAAACATTAACTAGAGGTATTATAAATAATTGAGACTAAGAAAAATTGATTTTATCAGTAAATTCAAGTATTTTAAATGAAAGACTAAGATGGAAAATTAAATCTCTGTCGTCCAAATCCACATCTATAATTTCTTTAATCTTTGATATTCTATAACTCATAGTATTGCGATGAATATGCAGTGAATCTGCTGACTCTACCTTATTTCTATCTCTTGAGATATATATGTAAAGGCTTTCAAGATAAGTAGTGTTATTTTGCTTATCGTATTCCATAAGTGTAAGTAAAGATGGATGACAAAAAGTTTTTAACTCTTCTGCAGAGTGATTTTCCATCATGTGATATACCGTGTAATTATCGTAGATAAAAAGAGTTTTTTTTGAATGCATTCGAACACCTAAATTGACTGCTTTTAATGATTGTACAAAATGCTTTTGCAGTTCTACTAATTTGGTAAAACAGCGGCTTAGACCACCAAAAAGTTTGTTGTCATATAGAAATTTCTTTAAAGTTTTAAAATCTTCTTCCAATAGTAGATTTTTTCTTCTGCGGCTTATTAGCATAACAATGTAATTTTTATAGATGATAGACTTACTACCACTAATTATGTATTCTAAGTAGTCTTTTATTTGAATAATAGGTGTATTTTCTTCATTAAAATGACTTAGAGTTATCGTTAATACGTAAAGGTTTTCCTTTAAATTCAAATCTAAGTATTTTACTCTTTCTTCGATTACTTCGTTATCTTTTATATTTCCATCCAATAAATCTTCAATAAAGCATTCATATATTAGTATTTTTGTGTTCTGAAAAAATTTAACTTTCTGCATTTCAGAAGAAATAACCTTGCATAAAAGGTTAGTAATTTCAAAATCCATTTTTTTAAAAGACCTTTGGGATTCAAAAATGACAATGTGAGCAAAAATTTTGTTACTAAGTATAATATTAGCTACCATAGTTGATGATTTACCATATTTTTCAGTTACAAAGCTTCTTGCAATTGGAGAACGGCTGCTATATACTTGCTCTACATATTTTATGGCTTTAACAGTGGCAACGCATTCGTAAGGCATGTAGCCTTTTATGACAGTAGCTTTCCAGAGTGGGTCATTAAATTCAATATTTTTCTTATATTCCAATAGTTTAAAGCTAGTGTCAATTATTAGGATTGGATTATTAAGAAAATTGTATCCAATGTCGATAATCTGATCTAATCCTTTGTTATTTATAAGCGAGTCCATCAATGATGAGGACCATTGATGAAATTCTGTTAGCATATCCTGTATCTCGTTAAAAATTATAGATAAATCACAGTGATTATCTATAATTATTAAATTGAATGGACAACTCTCTTTATAGGAATCTGGAATAGGGCTGTCCTTAATACACAATAAGTTAATGGAATAACTATAATTTAAGCTTTTAGATAGAAATGAAGTTTTTCCGATATATAAAACATAAGGTTCAAAGGATTGTTGACTTTTAAAAAGTAATTTTGCAGATTTAATAGGAACGTCTTCTCCGCTATATAAGTGCAATTTAGGAGTATAATGTTCTAACTTTTCTATAAGTATGTTTAATTTCATATCCATAGTTATCACCTTGTATTGATTATACTCTATAAGTTGCAATTATGCATCTCGTAATTCTATAAAATTATAGTGCACTAAGCATAAAAATATATATAGAATTTTCTGACTTCGCGAACAATGACATGTAGATGGAGAATTGGTATGATTTAGACATATCAAGAATATTTTAAGGGGAGGATGTTATCATGAGTAAAAAGCTAATAGAAGCTATGGCTGATCTCGACGAAGACGTTGTACTAGAAGAGGTAAAAGCACTAAAGGATCAAGGGGTAAGTCCGTTAGAGATTATAGAAAGTTTGCAAGAAGGTATGGGGATTGTAGGAAAGAGATTTGAAGAAAAAGAATATTTCTTATCAGAACTTATTATGTCAGCAGAAGTATTCAATGAAGCTTCACAATTGCTTGGAGGAGTGGGACAAGCTGGAGAAGCTAAAAATGGAGTTTTCGTTTTAGGAACAATTTATGATGATATACATGATATAGGAAAAAATATTGTAACAACAGTAATGAGAAGCAATGGTTTTGAAGTTATAGATTTAGGTGTTGATGTACCTACAGCAAAATTTATTGAGGCTATAAAAAAACACAAGCCTAAAGTAGTTGGAATATCATGCCTTTTAACTACATGTTTTGATAATGTAAAAGAATGTATACAAGCAATAGAAGATGAAGGACTTAGGAATGATGTAAAGGTTTTAATAGGTGGAGGCCCTGTTGATGAAGCCACTGGCAAGTATGTAAAGGCTGATGTTATAGCTAAAAATGCACAGAACACTGTAGATTATTGCAGACAATTTGTGGGGGTGAACTAAAATGGAAAACTTACAAACTTTATATAATGAGAGGCTAACTAGGATTAAAGATACTATAGCATTAAAAAAGACTGATAGAGTGCCCGTATGTATCCTAAACGATATGTTTGCACCTAAGCATATGAACGTAAAAATGAGTGATTATGTTTCAGATCCAGTTCTTTCAAATAAAACTATATTAGATTCAGCTATTGAGTTAGGAACAGATGCAATTCAGTTTGCTAGCTTTGATCCAAAGCTTTTAAGTTTATTATGGCTGTCAAAAGTAAAGCTTCCAGGAGTTGATCTGCCGGAGAATAATTTGTGGCAGGTTGAAGAAGAAGAATTAATGACAGTAGAGGATTATGATATTATTATTAATAAAGGCTGGAATTATTTTTTCTTTGATTTTTTAGAAAATAAACTAGATAACCTACTAGATAAAGTTACTCCAGCATTAAGTTATGCACCACAGGGAAGACAAAATGTTATTGATGCAGGAATAGTGCCATTATCAGGAGACTTCGTTACTTCTCCTATAGAAATGATATGTGGTGCTCGTTCCATGAGAAAGTTTATGAAGGATATGTATAAAATACCTGATAAAGTTCAGGCAGCCTTTGATGTTGCAATGATTGATATTATAGAAAACACAAAAAAGGCTTTTGAAACTAAACCACTAGGCGCATGGGTTGGAGGTTGGCGTGCAGCTAGTGAGTTCCTAAACCCTAAGCTGTGGGAGAGATTTGTTTGGCCATATATTAAGAAGTTAACAGAAGTAACAATTGAGGCAGGGGTTATACCTATATTTCATATGGACTCTAATTGGGAACGAGATCTTTCTTATTTTAGAGAATTACCTAAAGGAAAATGTATTTTTTACCCTGATGGTAGTACAAATATTTATAAAATAAAAGAAGCTTTGGGTGACCATATGTGCATAAATGGAGATGTACCAGCATCACTTTTAACACTTGGAAGCGAAGAAGAAGTGTATAATTATAGTGTAAAACTTATAAAAGAAATAGGCTCAGAAGGTTTTATGCTTGGTCAAGGCTGCGACATACCTTTTAATGCCAAAGTTGAAAATGTAAAAGCTATGATTTCTGCGGCTACTGGTAAATAGATAAAAACAAGTTCAGGAAACTTTGTTTCGCAAGTACCCTATTGGCATATGATAATAATTAGAGTTAAATCCCAAATAACTGAGTCAAGTAGTATCAAGTGAGTCTAGCAGGTTCTCACTTGATACTTTTATTTATTGCGAAAGAATTAGCAATATTAATCTTTTAGGCCTCGCAAGTACCTAGGGACAATGTTATTAACTTAAGAACGCACTTCTATTTCATGAGAACCTCTAATTCATACATCTTGTATAAATTATTGTTAAAAAAATGCGCATTATGTAAATAGAATTACAAATTTACATTTGTTATAATATGATTATATCAAATGGTTGATGAATTGCAACGCTTTCTGCTGGTTCTTCTGTTACTTATACGATAATAAGAAATATATAAATTTAGTCAGGAGAATTAGAGATTATGGCATATACTTTCAATTGATGTAGCAGATACATATCCTAACTAGGTTCAATTAAGGGTTACACTTCCCTAATGTAAATGTTTAACACAATTTTTTTAGGTGTAGGATGATGAGCATATCATATGCAAAATATTGTAAAAGCACCCAGTCTGATTTTTTTCAATATCACTGCGTTATTTTTATCAACTATGTGTACAATAGGTGGTATGGGGATGAAAAGCATAAGATACAAATCAAAGAAATTTAAAGTGTTGTAGTACTAATTGATATGATTGTAACTTAAAGTAAATGTTTAAAGAAGGAGTGTATATTATGATAGTAATTGGTGAAAAAATTAATG
>NZ_JAEEGC010000047.1 GCF_019207025.1 Clostridium thailandense
TTCCTCAGCTTGTTCAAATAATCCCTTAGTCTCCAAAGCCCCTGTAAACGATCCCTTTATTGTTCCAAATAATAAACTCTCCAATAAGTTACTAGGAATGGCTGAACAATTTATTGCTATAAACGGTTCCTTATGATTACTTGAAGCATTATGAATTCCTTGAGCAAACAATTCTTTACCTGTACCTGTTTCTCCATATATTAGAATATTAGATTTATGCTTAGAAACTTTACGTGCATTTTCAATACATTTTTTCATTATTTGACTGTCACCTATAATATCATTTAAGCTAAATCTTGTCCCATTAATTGGAATATTTGTTCTTTTACTAGTTCTTAATTGTTGCTGAAGTTCATATATGTTCATTAGCATGTCATCTATTTGTGTTACATCTTTAGTAATAGAAAAGCAGCCCATAATTTCATTATTATCAAAATACGGATACATACTATGCATAATATGAACTCTTTTGCCATTTGAAATTGTGTAATACATTCTTTCATTTTCTATAGTATTTTTATCTTGGAGTAATGATAATACTACATTTGTGCCCCAAATTTCTGTTTCTGTTTTTCCTGTTAGCATATCTCTGTTTTGACCTTCAATTTTTTCACTTACACCATTCATATAAATCAATGTGCCATCTCTGTCATAAACATATACTGCTTCATCAATTTGCTCTAATATGTTCTCAAACAAACTATTCTTTTTCTCGTATTCGCAAATCTTAAGCTTTAATTTTAATAATTCCCCTTCTAAATCAATCAACTTTTGATTTTCTATGCTCATAAATATATTCTCCTTCCTTTACCAAATCATGTATCAGTTTTTATTATTTAGAAACTATTGAATCTAATTAAAATTTAGAAATTTATTAACTCAGAAATATAAATTGTTTTTTCACTTATATAGCCTGATTTTCTCTTAATCAGGAATAAGTGGAATATAAATCTATTAGATCCATCTCCTCTACAAACTCACTTAGCAAATGCACAGAATTATCATTGGGAATCATGTACCCAATATTTAGTGGTTTTACTTGATAATTTCTATGTAAATTAATGTATTTAGGTATATATTAATTTTACTATAAATCTTTCACTCTTCCGAGTGAGAGATTTATTTTTTTAGACAAAAAACTGTCACACTAATTTTTTTAGTGCGACAGATAAAATAATAGTGGCTTTCACCACAATCAATAAAAACTAAGTTATTATATTTTTACCTTCAGCTTTGAACTCATGAGATAAGAAAGAAGTACAACTAAAACAATTGATAAAAACATAAAAATATTATTACTAGGTGCTGTCAATGAAAATAGTGCAATAGCAGCACCAGCCACTGTTATAGGTATCCCAGTAAGTTCTTCAGGCGCTTCACTTAAATTATACTTGGCCAATTTGTAACAGCCTTTCATAATGTATATCAATAAAAGACAAGTTCCTAATATTCCTACATATTCAAGATTGAGAAAATAGTACTTTATAAATATTAAAAGAGCAGGTGCAACTCCAAAAGAAACCAATTCTGCTAAGGAATCCAGTTCCTTGTCAAATATACTAGTTAGGTTTAAAAAATTAGCAATTTTAATATTATATCTGTCTATGAGAGCTGCCACAATTATTAAAACAGCAGCAAAAAAGTAATTTTCATTAAAAGTTTCCATTATTGAAAGAACTCCTAAGGATAAATTGGCAAGTGACAGTAAATTAGGTATAGAGGTTTTCAACATATATAATCACTCCTTTAATTAACTTTGCAGGACTCCCCAGAGTTCCCGCTAGATGAAAGTTTATTTATAAGTTTATCTTTGTAAAGCATCCCTAAAATAAAAGACACTAAAGCGATTAAGGATACTATTATTGTTGAAGTATAGTTTTTATAATGCAGATTGGAACCAATGCTTACCGATGCTAAAAGCCATGGAAATCTGCTAATTAGTAAGATCCCAAAAAACTTTAAAGGTCTTATAGGTGTCAAGCCTGCTACATATATTAAAAAATCTTTTGGAAGTCCAGGAACTAAGAAAACAATTAATAAAATGACAGAGAATTTTTTGCTATCCATAATATCTTTTATCCATTTAGAGTTTTCTTTATTTAGCAGCTTTTCTATAAAAGAACCACCTATCATTCTAGTAAAATAAAAGGCTATAATAGCTCCAAGCATCATACCTACTACTGAGTAGAGTAGACCTAGAGGCACTCCATAAATATACCCGCCAGCAACTTGAATTATTTCTCCAGGAATTGGAGCAATTACGGTTTGGAGCACTTGAAATCCAACAAATACAATAGAGCCAGAACCTGCTAAAGAAACTATATAACTTCTGAATTTATCAAGGGACATAGTCAACTCAAGAATATTAGGTAAATATTTTACTAGCAGTATAGCCATAGAAGCAACTAATAAAATCAGTAATGATTTACAAAGCAAATTTTTGGGGGATTTATTCATAAATTTTCACTTCCTTACATGTTCTATTATTTAACATTTTATTAGGAACATCTTAAGATTGGGCTATAATAAATCTTAAGAATTCTTAAGAGGTTTAAATAATATAGCTTTTAAAGCTATTGCAATATATACTAATAGTGAAACGGAGGTAAAATAATATGAATAATATTTTAATTGCAGATGACAATGAAGAAATAAGAGAGATAGTCCGTGTCTTGTTAGAAAGTGAGGGCTACAATATAATAGAAGCTGTAGATGGTGAAGATGCTGTAGTTAAAGTTGATGAAAATATAGACCTAATAATACTGGATATAATGATGCCAGTAAAATCTGGCTTTAAAGCCTGTATAGAAATTCGTGAAAAAACCAGTGCTCCTATTCTGCTTTTAACTGCTAAAACCCAAGATTCTGATAAATGTATGGGATTTTCATCAGGCTGTGATGATTATCTATCAAAACCATTTTCCTATACAGAGCTTGTTTCAAGAGTTAAAGCCTTACTTAGAAGGTATTATGTATACAAAGGAAAAGAAGAAAAGGTAAGTTCAAATAAAACTATTAATATAGAAGGTTTAGTGGTAAATACAACCTCAAAGGAAGTATCAATAGATAATAAAGAAGTTATACTTACTGAAACTGAATATGAAATATTGTTACTTATGGCACAGCATAGAAAAAAAGTGTTTTCAGCACAAAATTTATATGAAAGTGTTTGGAAGGAACCATACTTTTATTCTTGTAATAATACCATTATGGTGCATATAAGAAACTTAAGAAGAAAATTAGAAAAAGACCCACAAAATCCAAGGTATATAAAGACAGTATGGGGAAAGGGGTATAGGATTGAATAGGAAAATTTTATGTACAAAATTAGAAATTAAATTAATTTTAAGCATAATATTCTCATTTATAATAGCTTGCACAATCTTTATTTTATTAGAAACTATAGGGGAGAGTATATTAGATAATCACTTTAGTAAAAACTATTTTATAAATAACCAAAAAAACACAGCTATATCTAATTTTTTAAAATATGTATCAGATAATAAGTTAAAAATAGATGATAAGGATAAAATAACTGAGTGGGTTCGTAAAGAAAAATACGTAAATCTTTATATCTATAAGGATAATCATTTAGTCTACAACTCTGATATAAATGATGCAACTATCTATTATGGGAAAACTGTGGAAAATCCATTAATGCCTAGTGGTTCTCTTTATGAGGTGAAATTTGGTGACACAGCGGCAAAAATGTATATGGAGTGCTTTTTTCAATATAAATATTATTACATTGTGAGTATTTTTGATGGTACAATTGCTTTTTTATCCTTTATATTAATTATGTTGATTTTCATAAAAAGAAAAACTACCTACATAGGAAAGCTTGAGAATGAATTAAAGATATTAGAAGGGGGCAACTTAAATCATGAAATTACCATAAGCGGAAAAGATGAACTAACTTCTTTAGCTCAAGGTATTAATGAGATGAGAAAATCCTTTATTGAACGGTTAGATAGTGAAAATAAGGCCTATGTAGCTAACAGTGAGTTGGTTACTGCAATGTCCCATGATTTAAGAACACCGCTTACTGCACTGGTAGGCTATTTAGATATTATAGAATACAAAAAATATAATACAGATGAAAGTTTAAGACAATATATTCATAACAGCAGAGAAAAAGCATATCAAATAAAATATCTTTCAGACAAGCTATTTGAATATTTTACAGTGTTTAATACTAACGCTGATGATCTGGAATTGGAAACCTTTGATGGAAATGAACTTTTAGAACAATTAGTGGAAGAACAAATTTTTATTTTAGAAGATAATGGTTTTAATTTTAAAATAGTTCCATGTAATACAGCTTTTCATATAGAGGTAAATTTGATTTCAATACGGAGAGTTTTTGATAATATTTTTTCTAATATTATTAAGTATGGAGATAAAAGAAAGCCAATTAACATTAAATATTGTATACAAGATCAGTTACTAACTATTAATATTGAGAACAAGATAAATAATAATTTAAAAGCAGTAAGCAGTACAGGAATAGGGCTAAAAACCTGTAAAAAAATTATGGAAGGACATAATGGCAAAATTGTTGCTGAAAAACAAAATGATATATTTTCTGTGGAAATTAGCTTATCTATAAAGTCATAAAGTGGATAAGCAGAGTTAATTTTAGGCTTAATGACAATAGAAATTCAATTATGAGGTGATGAATATGAAACTTACATTAGTTCCACTTAAAGCAGAAAACATTACAATGTTTAAAAGAGATATGCAAAAGGCATTTCAATATGGATACGAAAAGGAATGCGGGCCATCCGATGAATTAATTTTACCAGAAGAGGACATAGATGAATCACTGAATGCCAAGAGTGCTGAAGCATATCAGGCAGTTATTAACGGTGAGGTTTTTGGTGGAGCAGTCATAACTGTTAATAATGAAACACATCATAATCATTTAGATTTTCTTTTTATTAAAGTTGGTTGCCAGGGAAGTGGCGTTGGACAGGAACTTTGGAAGGCTATAGAAAATTTACATCCTGAAACAAAGGTGTGGGAAACCTTCACGCCATATTTTGAAAAGAGAAATATTCATTTCTATGTGAATAAATGTGGTTTTCACATTGTTGAGTTTTATAACCCACTCCACCCAGAACCAGATATGCCAGAGACTGTAGGCGGAATGGCAGCTGAAGAAGGCGATTATTTCTTTAGATTTGAAAAAAATATGAACTGTAAATCTTAAACATAATGATTTATTTTATTAAACTGAATAATAAAAGAAGAGAGGCATAAAAGTACAAGCTTCTCTTCTTTTGTTTTAAACTACAATTTTAAATTTACTTTTTTAGTCCCATCAGATATTTTAACATCTAAAATATCTAGAGTAAAAATGAATAGAGGTATACCAAGCAATAAGCCCCATACTCCCATAAAATGTTTTCCTATAATTAGTATAATAAATATAAAAAATATAGGTAGTGATGTTTTGTCAGACATTAGTTTTGGATTCAGTATATAGCTTTCTAAGCAATGGATTAGTGCAATCATTATAATTACAGATACCACCTTAATTAATCCGCCAAGGTTAAATGCTATTAGACAAAGTGGTATTAAGGATATTACAGTTCCTGCAACAGGTATAAAACTTAATATAAATATCATAAAGCCTAAACCCATCAATTGAGGAAAGTTCATAATCCACAAAAATAGTACCGAAAGAAAGGTATTGGCTAAAGCTATTAAAAATTGAGCTTGTATTACTTTACCAAAGGAATTTAAAAAGTTTGTTCCAAAATACTCAAAATGATTATAAACACAAGATATTTTACTTGTTTTGAATTTACGTACAAATTTCACTATTTTTTCTTTCTCTAAAACAAAAAACATACTTAACATTAGAGCGATAAATACATTCAAGCTGCCCTGTACTAAATTTTTACCAACGTTTAATATTGTATTCATAAATTTATCATAAGACTTTGCTATATTAATTTGTTCTGTTAAAGAATTTACATATATTGCCCAGCTATCTGGCACAGTAATGGTGGAGAGTTCTTTAAATATTATTTGGACTTCCTTTATAATTTCAGGAACATATTTGGATATAAAAAAGCTTATTAGCCCAATTATAATAGTATATAAGAAAATTGTTACTATGTTTTTGTGTACAGGTATTTTACTGACTATAAACTTTTGTAAATTGTAAATTATATAAGAAAATAAAAAAGTAAAAAGAATTAAATTAAATAAATCTTGCATAAAATAGATAACTAGGCCTAAAAGTACAAATTCACCTATGTTTTTTACTATTTTTTTGTTAATTTCCAAAGAAACTCCTCCTCATTTAGCAGATAAGTTAATATATAATAAATCAAATCTATTTTAATAAAAATATCTTAAGATTAAACTATGATAAATCTTAAGATATCTTAAAAATTATTGCTTTACACTATTTTTAAATTGACTATTATATATATCGCTATATAAACCACTCTTAGCCAATAATTCATCATGACTTCCTTGTTCAACAATATTACCTTTATCCATAACCAATATTTTATCTGCATTTTTAATAGTAGATAATCTATGGGCTATGATAAAACTTGTTTTCCCCTTCATTAAATTGTCCATAGCATTTTGTATTTCCAATTCTGTACGGGTATCTACGCTTGAAGTTGCTTCATCAAGTATTAAAATGCAAGTATTAGCTAAAATAGCACGGGCAATACATAAAAGCTGTTTTTGTCCCTCGGAAATTGAAGAGTTTTCAGCATTTATAACTGTGTCATAACCATGAGGAAGGGTTCTTATAAAATAGTCAGCTCTGGCAAGCTTAGCAGCTTTTTGAACTTCGGAAGTAGTTGCAGCTTCTCTGCTGTAGGCAATATTATCTTTAACACTTCCGTCAAAAAGCCAGAAATCCTGTAACACCATTCCAAATAAAGAACGTAAATGACCTCTCTTTAGTTTAGTTATATCAATGCCATCAATTTTAATTTTTCCACTATTTAATTCATAAAAACGCATAAGCAAATTTATTAAGGTAGTTTTTCCAGCACCAGTTGGTCCAACTATAGCAACCTTTTCACCTGCTTTTACTTCTAAATCTATACCGGTGATTATAAGTTCTTTTCCATATCCAAATTTTACACCTTCAAAGTTTATATTACCTTTTGGAGCGGATATACTTTCGTAATTTGAAGCGTCTTTTGTTTCCTCCTCTTCATCCAAAATTTCAAATACACGCTCAAGGGAAGCAATAGCTGCCTGCAGTGAATTTAAAATATAAGCCGCTTCAGTTAGTGGCTCTGAGGCTTGGTCTACATATTGGAAAAAAGCTTGAATTAGTCCTATGGATAATCTGCCTTGAATAACAAAGACAGCACCAAGAGCTGCTACCAGAACATATCCTATTTGATTCATTAAACGAATTAAAGGATTTATAGCAAAGGTAATAAACTGAGCTTTTTTTTCATCAGAATATAATTTATTATTTGAAGCTTCAACAGTTTTTATAGCTTCGTCTTCCATATTAAAGGTCTTTATTATCATTTGACCAGTAAAATACTCTTCAATCTGTCCATTAAATTTTCCTAAGGTTTCTTGCCTGTTTGCAAAATATTTAATGCTCCTTTTTCCAATTATAGAGGTAGCTGCAACGCCTAATATAATAGTTGAAAAGGCTATTAAGGTTAATATCCAATTTATTGAAAACATCAAGAGGATAGAGCCTATAATTGTCAGCACTGCTGTAATAAACTGCATCATTCCTGACTGTAAAGTGTCTGATACTTTTTCCAAATCATTTGAAATTCTGCTTAATATTTCGCCTTTTTTATGAGTATCATAGTATTTTAAAGGAATTCTTGAGAGCTTTTCGCTTAGGTTCTTCCTTAGGTCTAACACCAAAGTTTGAGCTACAGTGGCCATCACATGCTGTTGTATAAAATTTGATAAGGAAGACATCATATATATGGCTGTAAGCATTATTGAAAGTTCTTTTATAACACCAAAATTTATGTTAAAAGTGCCAGTCTTTATACCTTCATATATAACATTAATGGCTTTGCTAAAAATCAAAGGGGCAGTCATTGTAAAACCTAAGCTGACTACAGCGAAAAGTAATACAATGATTATTTTTTCTTTTTGATTAAAAAGCAATTTTATTAATCTTTTTAAGGTATTTTTAGTATCCTTGGCTTTTTCCACAGACATTTCAGTATCAAAAGCCAATGAATCTGTTGATTTTTCTTCGTTTAGCATGCCAATTCCTCCTCACTTAATTGTGATTTAGCTATTTTTATATAAATAGAACAATTCTTAAGCAGTTCGTTGTGAGTTCCTATTCCTACTATTTTTCCTTCATCTAGCACTATAATCTGGTCTGCTTCCATTATTGTACTTATCCTTTGAGCAACAGTTATAACAATTGAATCTTTTACAATTGACTTTAAAGCTTCCCTTAACTTGGCATCTGTTTTATAGTCTAAGGCAGAAAAACTGTCATCAAATACATATATGTGGCTTTTCTTAACTAAAGTCCTTGCTATACATATTCGCTGTTTTTGCCCGCCTGAAAAATTACTGCCACCTTGTGCTACAAAGGAATCATAATTATCGTTTAATTCTGATATAAAGTCATCTGCTTGAGCTATTTTAGCTGCATTTTTAATTTCCTCTGCAGTAGCATCTTTTTTACCATGTCTTATATTATCAGATATGGTGCCGCTAAAGAGAAAGGCTTTTTGAGGAGAAAAACTTACAAGCTTTCTCAAATCTTTTTGAGAAAAATCCTTTATGTTATTGCCGTTAATCAAAATTTCTCCACCTTGTATTTCATGTAATCTTGGTATTAGTTTACCAATAGTACTTTTTCCTGAACCAGTAGCACCTATAATGGCAGTAGTTTTACCTCTTTGACACATAAAACTTATATTATTTAAAACAGGTTTTTCAGCATCTCTATAGGAAAAAGTAACATTTCTAAATTCTAAAGTTTTTTCACCCTCTGGAACAGAGATAGTATTTTCTTCATCTACTATTTCTGGCGTATATTCTAATACCTCTAATATACGATTTGAGCATACACTAGCACGGGGCACATTAAGCAGTACGATTATTGCCATTACTAAATAAACAAATATTATTATTGAATATTCAATTACAGCCATAATATCACCAAGGAGCATATTGTAATTATTTATTCTAATTGCGCCAAACCATAAAATAGACACAGCACAAAGATTCATTATAATCATTATTCCAGGCATAGCTACAGCTAATATTTTATTCATTTTGATATTAACATCAGCATAGCTTGTGAAGCTTTCATTTAATACGTTTTTTTCATGTTTATCTCGATTAAAAGCACGGATAACTCTTATTCCCGTTATATATTGGAGAACCTTAGAGTTTATCTTATCCAGTTTTGTCTGCATACTAAGGGACAGATTTATAACTTTTTTGCTTATAAGTATATTGAAGATTAGAAAAGCAACTCCTGTTACACATATTATAAGCGCCATATAGCTGTCTTTAGAAAAGGCAAGAACTATTCCTATTAAGGTTATAAATGGCACTGGAAGAATCATTTCAAAAAACATATTTACTGTATTTTCAATTTGATTTACATCACTTGTACACCTTGTAATCAAGGAAGAAGTAGAAAAAGCTTTAAAATCATGTATAGATAATTTTTGTCCATGAGAAAACAGTTTATTTCTAATATCCCTTGAAAGTGTACTGGACAAGTTTGTGGAAAAATACGTAGAAAGTATTGATAGTATTCCAGTGAACACAGCAACAGCTACCATTATTCCACCAGTTTTTAATACATAAGCTATATCACCTTTTATAACACCATTATTTATTATCTTTGCAGTTAATGTTGGAAGATATAAGGTGCCTATAGTTTTAAGTATTATAATTACAGATAGTGAAGTTAAAAGTGTTTTATTAACTTTAAAATGTTTAAATAACTTGAACATAAAATTCTCCTTTACTTATGGTTTTATTTACAGAACTTATGATAAACTGTATAGTAACTGGATAGTCAATGTTTTTCGTAATAGAATATTTTTTAGAAGAGAGAAAGTTAATAGACACAGAAGGAAGAGATTTAGAGGACAATTGACAGAGTACAGAGGACAGTGAAGGAAAGTTTTCTTACTTTTGTCAGAAAACTAATTTGTTTTTTTAGGCTTGTTTTGCCAATGCAAAACATCGCTTAATTAAGTAGTATTTCTGCCAAACAAAAGAGCAGATGTTTCTTTTAAATTAAAGATTTTTCGTAGAGTAGCGAAGAAAAATCCTCCTTAATTGTCCTCTGTCAATTGTCCTTTGTCCTCTAAAAATGATTAAGTTAATTGTTACCAATAAGCATTTTTAATAAGTTAATTCTCGTTCATGGTTATCTATAATTATAGGGGGGGGCAAGTTGTGAAGGATTTTATAAATTCAAAAAAATATTTATCCATAGGTGCTTTTTCAAAAGTGTCCAGTATAGCCAGAAAAAACTTAATATATTATGACGATATAGGAATATTAAAGCCTGAATTTGTGAAGGGAAATGGCTATAGGTATTATTCTTATGATCAATTGAATGAAGTAAATGTAATTATGACTTTAAAAGACTTAGGTATTCCATTAAAGGAAATAAAAAATTATATGGAAAATGTATCTCCAGAGAACTTTATTCATTTAATCAGTGACCAGAAACAGAAAATATTAGAAGAACTTAATAGACTAAATCAAATGAATTATATTATAGAACAACGAACTAAGAATATTCCTATAATATCTAATATTGATTGTGACAAGATACTTTTAGAAAATTGTGATGAAGAGCTATTATTTTTTGGTACAGAGATAAAATTTGATAATGACAGTTTTGATGAGGATTTTGTTGCTTTTCTGGATTATTCAAAGGATAAAAAATTGGTATATGGCTATCCTTTAGGAGTTTGTATTAATTATGAAGAAGCAGCTAAGGATAATATTAAAACTTATAGATATTTTTATAAGATTTCTCCTGATATAGATTATGTGGAAAAAATTACAAAACCGAAAGGTTTATATATTATAGCCTATGACAATAGCTATTTAGCTGAGGATACAGAAATTTTTGATAAAATAGATAAGTTTATAGAGGAAAAGCAGCTTAGGGTTTGTGGAAAGGTTTATGTAGAAAACATGTCAGATGAGATAATTACTAAAAATCCAGATAAATATTTTTCAAAAATTTCTATACAGGTGGAGAAATTTAATAAATACCAAATATAATTCCTATATTATTATGCTGATGTTTTCAATTCTGCGTAATAAAAAACCTGTTTATATGTTATTATAGACATAATACTCCATAATAACATATAAACAGGTATAGCTTACTACTGCAATTACCATCCATTAATTATAATGTGATTAACAACTTTCAGAAATATGATCTCAATAATTTTGATAAAGTTAATAAGTTTAATATACGTGACATTACTAAAAATTACAATTGGTTTTAATAACTAGCTGTTTACTTAATAATTATCATTATATCTCTTTGATATTTCCATTCTTAAGTTGTATTTTAGTAGGTAAATACAAGGAAATTAACTTTTCATAAATACCTCCACCTAAAATAGCTCCTACAATAGGTGCAAATATTGGTACAATAAGCCCATAATTATTAGGTCCAAAAGCACTTGTTCCCCATCCTGCTATAACACATAATAATCTTGGTCCAAAATCACGAGCTGGATTCATAGCGAAACCAGTTAAAGGACCAAAGGAAACCCCTAATAATGCTACTACTAACCCTATAGCTAAAGCTGGCATGCCAGCTTTAGGACAACTATTATTGTCTCCATCAGTTACCGCAAAAATGACCAATACTAAAATAGCTGTTATAAACACCTCTACCATAAAAGCATTGGTCATTGATAATCCTGCCTTAGGAAATGTACTAAATATTCCTGCCGAACTCCAACCACCTTGTGATGCTCTAATAATATTTTTACTACTTTCAAATTGTTTTATAGTACTGCCGTATAACCCATAAACTATTGCCGCTGCTGCAAAGGCTCCTAAAAACTGTGAAACAATATAAGGAATTATTTTTTTCTTGTCAAATTTCTTCCATACTGCTAAAGCTATTGTAACTGCCGGATTTATGTGAGCTCCAGAAGTAGCTCCAACAACAAATATAGCAATTGTTATAGCTAATCCCCAACATATAGATAATCCCCAGAAGGTAACATCCGCTCCTGCTGCAACTAGAGATGCTACTACTCCTATTCCAATAAACAACAAAATAAATGTACCCATGAATTCAGCCAAACACTCGCCAAACAAATTACTTTTCATATTATTCTCCCCTTATCATTAACAATTTTATTACTTTATGAAAACAATATTATTTACCATAAATCTCTTGAAATAACTGTATTAATTCATCTTTACTAGGCTTTATTGGATTTGTAGCCGTACACTTATCCTTTAAAGCATCAGCTGCCATACCTTCCAGCTTATTTGAAAAATCATTTTTATCTATCTTTACTTCTCTTAAATTCATAGGAATATTAGTGAGTTTTATTAATATTTTTATTGCAGCAATAATACTCTTTACTCCTTCATTTACCGAAGAACAAGGTAATCCTAAAATTCTAGACAAATTAGCATACTTTTTCCCTGCTTCCGTTTCTTCTCCTGCTTCTAAGCTAGCATTATATTTGATGACATAGGGCAAAATAATTGCATTTGCTCTGCCATGAGGTATATGAAAGTTTCCTCCCAAAGTATGCGCCATACTATGATTAATTCCTAGAGATGCATTTGTAAATGCCATACCAGCCATGCAGGATGCATTATGTAATTTTTCTCTTGCAGTTACATCATTTCCATCCTTATAAGCCCTTAGCAAATACTCAAATACTAATTTTACAGCTTTCTCAGCTAGAGCATCTGTATAATCAGAGCTATTTGCGGATACATAAGCTTCAATAGCATGAGTTAAAACATCCATTGCAGTATCTGCTGTTATTTGTTGAGGTACTGTCTTAACAAAATCTGCATCTATTATCGCTACATCTGGGATTATCTCATCATTGATCAAAGGAAATTTTGTAGTTCCCATGGTAATCACTGAGAAAGAAGTAACCTCAGAGCCTGTACCACTGGTTGTTGGAATTGCTATAAATATTGGTTTTCCGTAATTATCTTCATTAGTATTTAATATCTTAACAGTAAAGAATATAATACTTTTTGCAGCATCAATTGATGAACCGCCACCTAATGCAATTACTACATCAGGTTTAAAGCTTAGCATTTTATTTACCCCTACAGCCACAGTTTCAATTGGTGGGTCAGGTGTTATATCTGAAAAAATTTCATATTCTACCTTATTGGCTTTAAAAATATTAGTTATTTTATCCGCAGCACCTGACTTAAGCATAAACGGATCTGTTACTATACTTACTCTTTTATTCTTTATGTTTTTTAAATATTCTACGGCTCCTCTATCAAAATAAATTGTAGGTTTAATTCTAAATATATTCATCAAAATCCCTTCTTTTACTTTATAATATATGGTTTAACAGTTTCTACTACTTATATCTGTCATCTACTTCAACAGAATCAATAATACCCACAATAGCTGCATCAGTTGGAATTCTTTTATCTTCATATATAGCTCCTGTTGAACTTCCCTTCACTATAAGAACATCATCTCCAATACCAGCACCAGCCGTATCTACAGCAACTATAGAACTACTTCCAATAACATTTTTCTTATCATCAATTAATCTAACTAATAAAAGCTTTGCACCAATAAGCTTTTCACTTTTTTGAGTTGATACGACATTGCCAATTACTTTTGCTAAAAACATAACTTAATACACCTTCAATCAGAATTTTATTCTAATTAACCTATTTAAGAGTTCAATTTTAATAAAAGACTTCTAACAATATTTTCAAGAGTATCTTCTGATATATTATCTGATGCTTCTTCAGGAGCTTCACCCTTTAACTCCTCTAACTCTTTGACTCCATAGGCTAATCTTCTAATATTTAATAAGTTCATCGGACCCACATTATCTGAAGTTGCACTTCCACCTACTGCACCACATCCCAATGTTAATGCAGGTACAAGATTTGTTGTTCCACCAATTCCACCAAGTGCTCCAGGAGTATTTACAAGTAACCTTGATACTGGCTTTTTAAGCAAAAATTCTTTTATTACGTCCTCATTATTAGAGTGAATTATTAAGGTATGTCCTTTTCCCTCATTCATCAATAATTCTATACATCTGTCACAAGCTTTTTCCCAATTTTCTTCACAATAGAATGCTAATATTGGAGAAAGTTTTTCTCTTGAATAAGGATTATTCTTTCCTACTGTATTTTGTTCAGAAATTAATACTTTTATATTTTCTGGTATATTTAAACCTGCAAGTTCAGCTAGCTTCTGAGCACTCTTTCCCACTATTTGAGGATTCATTGTTCCATTACCTCTTAATATGAACTTACCTAGCTTTTCAGATTCCTCTTTATCTAAAAAGTATGCTCCCTGCTTCTTTAATTCCGCAATAACCTCTTCCCTGCTGCAAGCTTCTACAACAATTGATTGTTCTGACGCACAAATTACACCGTTATCAAAAGTTTTACTATCAATTATTCTTTTAACAGCAAGCTCAGGGTCTGCTGATTTTTCAATGAAAGCTGGTCCATTTCCAGGTCCAACTCCTATAGCTGGTGTTCCTGAACTATAGGCAGCCTTAACCATAGCTTCCCCGCCAGTAGCTAGTATTAACGCAACATCATCATGTTTCATTAATTCGTTTGTTCCTTGCATTGAAAGAATTGTCATGCACCCAATTATTCCTTCTGGCGCACCAGCTTCTACCGCTGCTTTACTTAATATCTTTACAGTTTCTATTATGCATTTTTTAGCAGTTGGATGAGGTGAAAATACTATAGCATTTCCTGCTTTTAATGCCACTAATGTCTTATAAATTGTAGTTGATGTAGGATTTGTTGAAGGAATAAGCCCTGCTACAACTCCTACTGGTACAGCCACTTCCACTATTCTGCTTTCTGTATTTTCATTAATAATCCCGACAGTTTTCATATCTTTTATATGGTTATACACAATATTACTTGCAAACTTATTCTTTAACACCTTATCTTCCCATTTTCCAAAACCAGTCTCTTCATTAGCTAACTTTGCAAGTCTTACAGCCTCTGCCTCAGCAGCGTCAGCCATTGCTTTAACAACTTTATCTACCTGTTCCTGAGAAAAGTTTTTAAATTTCTCTTGAGCTTTTTTAGCTCCTAAAATAAGATTTCTCACTTCTTGTATTGATTGTAAGTCTCTATCTAATATTTCCATTATTCTTTACCTCCATTTGTTAATCCGTACTAACTTAAGAGAATTCAACTTTAAGCTTATTATTGTAAATATAATCTTTAGCAAGAGGAGTAATTATTGTACCTTCATTTAGCCTAATTACACCATTTTCTAAAATATGGCTAATATCTTTTACTGTCAAAATTGAAGAATTAAAAATAATTTCTTCTTTTTTGCTTTTAATAAGCTTATTCTGTCTGATTGCATTCTCATTTCTACCACTTTCAGTGTATTTCCCAGAACTATTTATTTTTTTCTTGCTAAAAGGTTGAAGCGAAGAATTGTAAAATTTATTCCTAACAGTTTCTCTAAATTCGCTTGAGTCAATAATTTTAATTCCAAAGCTGTCTAGTATTCTTTCATAATTTAAGAGCATTGAATTGTAAGCTGAATTGCTTGAAAATCCTTCAGAAATGTTGATAGAATTATTTGGATCATAACTATCTCTCACTGCAATAATTTCTTTACTAATCATTATTGCTCGAGCTATACCTATAGTAATAAGATTATCTTCCATTCCCAGAGCTACCTTACTTAAGGTATTCCTTGTAAGTATGGGAATCAATACAAATTCTGCATCCCTTATAGCCTCATTCAACTTATCTTGAGAGTCTATAATCTTACCTTTTAATTTTTCTATTAATCTCTTATCTATAACTGATGCGGCTGCCTCTGACATAACTATTTTGTAATCTATTAATTCGAATTCTGTTAATGTGCTTATTAAACTTTCTGAGTTAACCTTTCCGCCGCTTATGAAAATTAGTATTTTCTTATTAATTAATGGTAATATTTCTCTAACTATACTTTTTACTATTTCTTCTATATTCATAACAGCACCCCGTTCTAAGTATCGCTCATAGCAATTCCTATTGGTGTTACAAGTAAAGGATTATACGGCTTTATTGCTTTTATGGAAGTATATTTTTGGAATACATTTTCTATCCCTTTAAGACAGCAAGTTCCTCCAACTAGATAAATGCAGTCTATATTAAATCCATTTATGCTTCTTAAAACTATATCTGCCATTTTCTCAATTACTGGTGTGACAAGTGGAAAAACCATGTTATAGTTACTAGGGTCTAACTTGTATTTTTCTGCATTTTCAAAAGGAATATTGAAATTTCCTGCAGTAACTAGGGTAAGATGAGTACCTCCAGTAGGTTCATCTGCTGAAAAAATCACTTTTCCATCCTGTAATACTGATATACCTGTAGTCCCTCCTCCAACATCTACAACAGCTCCATTTTTAGTATTAAGAACTCTTGCTGCTGCCTCAGGTTCATCAATAACATTCGTAACCTGAAATCCGGATGCTTCAACAACATTTTTAATAACTTTGACATTTCCTTTAATTATCCCTGGAGGTATAGCAGTTGCTGCGTGATTAAGTTCTAAATTAAGCTTCTTTTCCAATCTTTCTTTAAGTTCTCTAGCAATATTTACTGCCCCAATATAATCTACTACTATGCCATCCTTTACCACTCCAGCAGATTTTAAAGCACATGCTATAGGTTTATTCTCTTTATCCAAAACCGTCACAACAATGTTAGAGGTTCCTAAGTCTACTCCTACTTTTATATCATTTTTCGTCAACTTTTCAATGATTGCTTTACTATTTTTAAAAGCTAAGCTTTCATCTAAAATTTTGTCTTCCATTTCTTTTATAACTTTATTCGCATTTTCCAGCATAGTTATCACCTATTTTTACCCGTAATTCTGACTAAATCGTTATTTTTTATTTCTGCAGCGTTTGCCTCATCTGTATCTATATGCATTTCCAGGTCAGAAGCATCCGTTACTCTTATCAATACATTATTAAATACTACTTTTCTTTCTCCTAAAGTTTCCACATCTACTAGATCATTGTTTTTGACTCCAAATAGCTGTGATTGCTTTTCATCCATATGTATATGTCTTTTAGCACATATTACATTTTCATTAAATACCTTCATCCCTTTAGGTCCTATCACACACAAAGAAGCTGATCCAGATATGTTTCCTGAATTTCTTACTGGTGCTTTTATCCCAAGGCTAAAGGCATCGGTTTTAGATATTTCAATTTGACTGTATTTTCTTACAGGTCCAAGAATTCTTACACCAGTAAAACAGCCTTTAGGTCCCGCAATACACACAGTCTCTTCAGCTGCAAATTGTCCTGGTTGGCTTAATTCTTTTTTTATATTAAGTTTATATCCACTTCCGAATAAAACCTCTAAATCTTCCTGAGTTAAATGAATATGTCTATTAGATACTCCAACAGGTATACATAAACTTCTATCCTTGATTTTTGATTTTTTAACTATTTCTAGAACTATATCTTTTACAAGCGTATCATTTAACATCATAATTTATATCACCTTCAGCACTTTCCATTTTATCCTTGTAATGCATACACAAATTTTTGGGTTGTCCTCTTTTTCTTAAACACATTGGATCACGACACAAATTACAAGTAAACTTATTTCCATCTTCTGACTCCTGATTTTCTGTAACTGATTGTCCATCCGTATCATTGACATCATTATTCTTTTCAAGTTCAGCTTTAACTTTATCACTTTTATCAATGCTTATATTTATAACTGTACTTATTTTTTGTGCATCTGTAGTATCTTTATTATGATCCTCAACTTTCCTATTTTCCAACATAGAGGTATGATCATTTACTATCTCATTTTCAGAATTATTCTCACTATCACCTATTTTAACTTCGGATATTACTTGTCTAGTTGCTTCCAATTCCGTCATTGAACTAATTCCTTTGGCCGGTCTTGGAATAACTAAAGTGGCTATTAATTGATTCTGAACCACGTCTCTTGCCTTAGCAGCACTGATTGCAGAGTTAACAGCACCTACATCACCCTCTATTTTTACAGTTATTAGTGCCCCCGTTGTAAGTTCACAACCTATCAGTTTAATATTTGCTGACTTAAGACATGTATCGGCTGCTTCAATAGCTGCAACCTTCCCCCTAACTTCTATAAATCCAAGTGCCTGCATCTTTGTTGACACCACCTTTGTTTACTTCAACTTAACACTTTTTCGTATAGATAACTAATCTTAATAATTACAACTATTTTAGTGTCATATGTTTTTAAAACATCCTTTTACGCAATTCACATAAATTTAGTTAAAAAAGGATGTTTTATTTTTAAATTAAGTTTGTATTTTTAATTTTAATTATATTCACCATATATCATATATTTTTAAATATATGGCTTTGTTGTTGAAACAGGATTTTGTCCCATAGATTTTAATATTCCAATTCCTACTTCTCTAGCTGCTATTACTGATTGTCTAACAGCTCCTGAATCTCCAGTTATAGTTATAATAATTTCATTTGAATGTGCTGTTCCATCATTTGGACTTGCATAAGTAACTAATTCTACATTAGCAGTTTTCATAGCAGTATCTGCCATAACTAATCCTACTGCTGCTGGTGCTCCTACAATTATTCCAAAAGATTTTCCAAGTGGAGCTCCAAAGGCCTTTTCAAGTGCAAGACTTGCTCTAGCAGTGTAGTGAAGCTCTACATGTCCTGCATCACAACCATATACATCACCAAAAGTTCTTTCTACATCTTTTAATGTAACCTCGACAGCTCTTCTTGCATCTGATACATCTTCAGAAGCAAAAATTATAAGCGACCCATGTCCTGCTCCTCCTTTTGTATCTCTTGCAAGCTCTATTGCTACAATTTCAGTATTTGTTGCTTTTACAGCCTCATCCGCAGCCATAATATGAGGACCAGCACCTGTTCTTGCACTTACAATTCCTAATGAACGATATTTAGGATCTAGTTTCATCTTTTCATGAAGATATCCATCAATATTAGCTATAACTAGTCCAACTGTATCTCCAATAGCACATCCTACATATTCTGTTATTGTAGGTATATCATTTATCATATGAACTCCCCTCTTTTCCTCTTTCTCTATTACCTCTTCTTTTGAATCAGATTTAAAATTTTCTGCCATCTGCATTTCAGTTGCAATATTGTTTATCTCATTGTTTGAATTTCCTATGCTTATTTTCTTTCTGACCTCTTCCAAAACTTTATTGAGTATCTCTTGATCCATTTTTTCACCTCAAAACCTTGAATTATTTTGACAATGAAGGTAATATTTTTTCTACATCTGTATGTGGTCTTGGGATTACATGTACTGAAATAACCTCTCCTACCCTCTTAGCTGAAGCAACACCAGCATCAGTAGCCGCTTTAACGGCTCCAACATCTCCTCTTACCATAACAGTTACGAGTCCTGATCCTATTTTCTCATATCCTATTAAAGCAACGTTTGCTGCTTTAACCATTGAATCTGCAGCCTCCACAGCGGCCACTAATCCCTTAGTTTCTATCATTCCCAATGCTTCTTGTCCCATAACATCGCACCTCCATAAGTTTTTGATATTTTCTACAATCGATTTTGTAATCGATTTTGTAATTCAATTTTATAACTAAATTAAATAAAATTTTTTAATAAATTCGACTCTATTTTGTACAATGTATATTTATATGTGTTGTACTATTTTGACATCTTAGAAATTTGTTATATTTCTATGTCGATTAATTAATTTTCTTGTAAAGCAATACATTAATATATTATAATTTTAGTAAATATAAGAACTTTGCTTCTGTCCTGAAATTAAATTTTAAATTTACATTTTAAATATTGTATTGTTTTAGATATTCCAAACTCATAACTTAGTTAATTTCACTTTTTCCTGACTTTCAAATCATACAGCTCTTGAAGGATTCTTTAAATTTTTATATAGGAATTAAACCTGTATGATTTATCTATTTAAAAGATTTCTTTTTACGGAGGGTAACAAATGAATTCATTAAAAGATCTTAAGTTCAGCGATATTATTGATATAAACACTCTAAAAGATATTCAAGACAAATTAGCAAAGATAGTTGTATTTTCCGCAATTACAGTAGACATTCATGGTATTCCAGTATGCAATGAAAATAATTTTACTCCATTTTGTAAACTTATTCGTTCCTCTCCAAAAGGGTGTAAAAACTGTATTTCCTGTGATTCCCAGGCTGGATTTATGGCTATGCGAGATAAAAAAACTAGAGTATATAACTGCCATACAGGACTTATAGACTGCGCTGCCCCAATAATATTAAATGATGTATATGTGGGTTCTGTATTAGGGGGACAAGTTTTGCTAAAAGGACAACAGACAAAAGATTCTATAGATTTAAAGAGAATTTCCGAAGAATATGAAATTCCTCTGGAGAAACTAGAAGAAGCCGCTAAACATATAGAAATTGTTGAAAGTGATTATCTTCAAAATTGTGTAGAATTCTATACCTTTCTTGCAAACTATATTGCTGAAATGGGACTTCATACCCTTACACAAGAAAAATTACTAAAAGAAAGTGAAGAAAAAGTAAAGCTTGAACAGCATGCACAAAAGATGCAATTAAAAACTATACAAGCACAAATAAATCCTCACTTTTTATTTAACACTTTAAATACAATAGCAAGAATGGCTCTAGTTGAAGATGCTCCTCAAACAGAAGAACTAATATATAACCTCTCTGATTTATTAAGATATAACTTAAAAAACTCAGAAGAATTTCCTAAACTTGCAGATGAAATTGCTAATATAAAGAGATATCTCTCTATACAAACTCTAAGATACAGCGATAGAATAAGTTATGAAATTAACATAGAAAAATTTCTTGACGAATATAGAATCCCAACTATGATCCTTCAGCCACTTGTTGAAAATTCCCTCGTTCATGGCCTTGAAACGAAAAAAGAGGGTGGAAAAATAACTATAAAGGGCAGTACTATTTCAAAAAAAGATATACTGATTGAAATAAATGATAATGGAAAAGGAATTAATAGCAGTATCCTTAATTTATTGAATAATGTAGACGATTTATCTGACATTGGTTTAGGTATAGGACTTCAAAATACTGATAGTAGACTTAAACACTATTTTGGTAAAAATTATGGATTAAAAATAGAAAGTAAATCTAATGTTGGAACAAAAGTATATATACGCATCCCAAAGTTAAAATAATGAATTTTATAAGAAGGTGATTAAATGTATAAACTTATGATAGTGGAAGATGAACCTCTTGAACGAAAAGCCTTAAGAATAATACTTCAAAGAGAGTTCTTTAATATCGATATTAAAGAAGATTCTAAGAATGGTGAGGAAGCAGTACTAAATGCAAAAATTTACAAACCTGATATAATTCTTATGGATATAAAAATGCCAGAAAAAACTGGTTTGGATGCTCAAAAAGAAATAATAAATTTTCTTCCAAATACTAAAACAATTATAATGACGGCCTATGGAGAATTTGACTATGCACAAACTGCAATAAAATACGGAGTAATAGATTATTTGTTAAAGCCTGTAAAGCCATCTGATTTAAAAGCTTCAGTTTATAAAGCACTTAAATCTATAGAGAACATTGATTCCACAAAGATAGCTAATTTAAAATCCAAGGAAATTTCTGAAAATGTTATGAAAACTGCACTAAAATATATTCATAATAACTATGCACAAGATATAAAATTAAATAATGTTGCGGATTTCGTACACCTAAATCCTCAGTACTTAAGCAGATATTTCAAACAAAAAATGGGAGTAACTTTTACTCAATATGTTACAAATTTAAGACTTGAAAATGCTAAAAAGCTCTTGGTTAACACGGATAAGTCTATAACAAAAATTGCCCTAGAGGTAGGTTATACTGATGTTGCATATTTTAGCAGAGTATTTTTTAGAAATGAGAACAAATCACCTTATAAATTCAAAATGAGTTATTTCAATAAATTTTAGTTATCGATTATTAATTACTAGGGCTGTCACACTATAAAGAAATACACCAGAAAGTTAACTTTCGGCGATTCTGCTCTATAGTGCGACAGCCCTAATTTTATTTTTAAAGTTAGTCAATTCCACCAACTTTACATATCAATCCATACTTTTCTACTATAGCCTTAAGATTATTTATTTCGTCTTTAGTAGGCGGATGTAAATCTTTCATTTTATAATTATATCCTAAGTACTCATACTTATTTTCACCAAGACGATGATAAGGCAAGAGATGTACTTCTCTAACACTTCTAAGACTAGCAGCAAAATTAGCGGTAGCTTCTATATTCTTCTCATCACTATTAATATTGGGAATAACAGGTACTCTTATTATTAATTGAACTCCAAATTGTGCTATTAATTGTGCATTTTGTAATATTAAATCATTAGACTGGCCTATATATTCTAAATGCTTATTTTGATCCATGTGCTTAATGTCAAGCATAACCAGATCCAGCCAAGGAAGTATTCTTTCTAAAATTCTTGGATTCGTGAAAGCCGTGGTTTCAATAGCAGTATGCCAACCATTTTGTTTACATCCTTTTAATAATTCCTCAGCAAATTCAGGTTGGGCAGTTGCTTCTCCACCTGACAAAGTAATTCCACCACCAGAACGTCTATAATATACATTGTCCTTTTTTAACTCTATTAATAATTCCTCTACAGTTTTTATATTTCCTACCAAATTTAAAGCTCCAGCATAACAACTCTCAACACATTTGCCACAATTAATACATTTATTCTGATCTACTCTAGATGGGAGATTAAAATCTATTGCTCCTTTAGTACAAACTTCATAGCACTTTTTACAGCCTATGCAATTACGTGGAATAAACATTACTTGTGGGTCCATACACTGTGATTCTGGATTGCTGCACCAATGACAGGATAAAGGACAGCCCTTTAAAAAAACTATTGTACGAATTCCTGGTCCATCATGAACGGAAAATCTCTGTATATCAAAAACAACACCTTTTTTATTTAAGTCTAACTCATGCTTCAACATAACTTTTCCTCCTAAAAGGTTTTTCTATAAATAAAACTTTACAAATTTCAATATCTTTTATCACAAATATAAACAATTATTATTTAAAAAATGAGGAAGTAGTTAAAAAACCTCTTCCTCAATACTTCAATAAATCAAGCTAATTAAAAAGCATGTTCTGTTCTTTGTATAATATCATCCTGGATTGATTTATCTAAAGATGTAAAGTGAGCACTATATCCAGCTACGCGCACTACTAAACTTTTATAATTTGCAGGGTTCTTTTGCGCATCTAAAAGTGTTTCTCGACTTACTACATTAAATTGAACATGTAAACCCTTTTGATCAAAGAAGCTTCTTACTAAGGAAGATAAATTCTGTAAACCAGTCTGCCCTTCTAAAGCAGATGGATGAAATTTTTGATTAAATAATGTACCATTTGAAGCTTTATAATGATCTATTTTCGCAACAGAGTTAACAGCTGCAGTAGGGCCTTTTATATCTCTTCCTGAAACTGGTGAAACACCATCTGCCAGTGCTTCTCCAGCTTTTCTTCCATCTGGTGTTGCCCCTGTTTGACTTCCCATTGGAACATTGGCTGAAACAGGATATAGTCCTGGCTGGAATTGACCATTACGTGGATTAGTGTATTTCTCAACTTCACTACAGTATATCAATGCAGCCTCACGTGCTAAATCATCAACTTCATCTATATCATTGCCGAACTTAGGTGCCCTATTTAGGAGCATTTGGCGAAGATTCTCTTTATCTCCATAGGTGCCTAAGTTAATATCTTTGCCTGGTTTTAAATCATCTAATGAAATCTTCTTTTCTTCAAATATTAACTTCTCGATAGCTTGCATTATAGTTTCACGTGTTAAGCCTTCCATACCACCCGCTCCGTTTATACTATTAGCAATTTCAGTTATTGGATTCTTTTTACATTCACCAAAATTGGTATCTAAAGCATCTTTTAAATCTTGTAGAGTTACTTTCTTTTCTTCGAAAACAAGCTTCTTAATAGCTACTAGAGAGTCTGCTACGTTTGCAACTCCAACTCCTTGTGGACCTGTAAAATTGTAATGAGCTCCTCCTTCTTGTAATGATTTTCCTCTAGCTATACAATCATCTACCATTGAAGATAAAAATGGTAATGGTGCTCTCTCTCCGTGTGCTAAATCTACACTATTGTCTGCATTAGTCAGAAGTCTAACAAAATGTTTCATTTGCATTTTGTATGCATCCATGAATCTCTCAAAAGATGTAAAGGAGGTAAATTCTCCAGTTTTTAATCCTAATTGTTTACCGTTATCCATACCATTATTAATAGTTATCTCTAATACCTTTGCCATGTTGAAAAATGCAGCGTCATGCCATCCTTCAGTCTTTCCACCTTTTTGAGGCTCTACGCATCCAATAACGCCATAATCTCTAGCATCTTCTAATGTGAGACCTCTGCTTGCTAGTGAAGGAATGATAACTTCATCATTATAGTAAGCTGGCATACCTAGTCCTAGTCGAGTTACTTCAGCGGCTTTTATTAACAATTCATCGGGAGTTTTATTCCAACCTCTTATAGAGATTGATGGTTGTGGCAGCTTGGTATGTGAAGTAGCTTCAAGACACATAAATGAAAGTTCATTTGTAGCATCTTTTCCATCAGAAGTCTGTCCACCTACAATTAAGTTCTGAAACATTGGATATCCACCAAATGCTTTTGTAGAACCTTCGTCACGAACCTTGTTGACATCATTGAATTTAACCCATAAGCAGTCAAGAAGCTCTTGAGCTTTTTCTCGTGTAATAAATCCACTTGATATATCTTTATTAAAATAAGGATATATGTATTGATCAAAACGCATTGGTGATATTGAATGACCATTAGATTCTATTTGAATAATAGCTTGCATGAACCAAAATGATTGTAAAGCCTCATAAAATGTTCTAGCTGGATTTTCTGGTACCCACTCACAGTTTTCAGATATTTGCATCAACTCATTTCGTCTTTGTGGGTCTGATGTTTGACTTGCTAGCCTTCTAGCTAATTCTGCAAAACGTTTGGCAAATTTAATAACAGCTTTTGAAGTAATAATTACAGCTGTTAAGAACTGACTCTTCTTTATATAGTCAGGGTCACCTTTATCTGCTTTAGCTTTTTCATTTTCGGCATCTTCAATTATACCCTTAAATCCTTTAGATAATATCTTTGCATAATCTACGGAAATATGTCCAACACCATTAAAATAATAATTTCCAACAGTAAATACTCCTGCATTCATTGCTTCCTTTGTTTCCTGAAACATATACTCTGTTGCAAGCTCATTTGTTGTTTTTCCATCCCAATACTTAAATACCTCGCGAAGCTGTGATTTTACATCTTCACTAATAAGAAATACATCTCCAGTTCTTTTAGCTAAAGTATCAAATTCATCTAAGAGCCATTTGTTTGAAAATTCTGGAAACACAGAGGCTGCTCTAGGTTTTTTAGTTAAATTTCCCACAATAAGTTCTTCATCACGAATAACTATGTCCATTTCACCTAGTATTTTTTCCAAAGCTTTAGCTCTTCTAATAACCATAGGATAAGCTTCTGTTTCCTTAAAGGATTCAGTTATTAAAATTGCTCTTTGCGCTTCGATTTCAGGAGTTACCGAATATAAATCGTCAATTAATTTTTCTATTCTTTTACTTTGATTCACACTATAGAGTTTGTTTAAAACTTCATTCACTTAAATGACCTCCTCAATTTAATTATATTTATATAGCTTTTATTAATTATTTTTATGATTAAATTCTATTCCTAAAACTCTAAATTTTTTTTAATTATTTTGACTTATTTTTGTATTATATAGATTCAAATATGGTGTATTATTTTGACGTATAAGAGAATTTACACAATCATTACGCTCCTTATACTTATATAGATAATCACACTAGACACTTAACTTGTGCTCTGGCACATGTTGACATAACTGTAACATAATTATAAAATATTAACAGAATTACTTTGGTGAATATATCATAATTATAAGGAAGGATGATATTATGAAACGTTACCCTCAACTGTTTGAACCTGCTTATATCGGTAAAGTAAAAATCAAAAACAAACTTTCCATGGCTCCTATGGGCCCTGTAGGCTATGCCGATGCATTTGGTGCATTTAATCAGAGAATACAGGATTATTATGTAGAACGTGCCAAAAATGGCGTTGGTCTAATCATCACTGGTATTTGTAATGTAGATATGGGAACAGAAGGAATGCCAACTGCTGGTTTGCCTTGTCCTACATCTAATCCTATAGCATTTATACATAGTACTTATCAAATGAATGAACGTATCCATGCCTATGGAGCAAAAATATTTATACAGTTAACAGGTGGATTGGGCAGAAGTGCACTACCTGGATTCGTAAGTAAAAATATTGCACCATCAAAGCAAGAGAATCGCTTTAATCCAAATATAATTCATCGTGAAATGACAAAAGAGGAAATTAAAACTCTAATCCAGAAATTTATTGCTTCTGCTGTAATTGCTAAGAAATCTGGTTTTGATGGCGTGGAAATTCACGCTGTTCATGAGGGTTACCTCTTAGATCAATTTGCAATTTCTTTCTTTAACCATCGCATTGATGAATATGGTGGTTCTTTAGAGAATCGACTTAGAATTTCTACTGAAATAGTTAAAGGGATTAAAAAAGTCTGCGGAAAAGATTTTCCTGTAAGTTTACGCTACAGCCTTAAGAGCTGTATGAAAGGAATTCGACAGGGAGGACTTCCAGAAGAAGACTATGAAGAGGCCGGTAGGGATATCGAAGAAGGAATTGAGGCTGCAAAGCTATTAGTAGAGGCTGGCTATGATGCTTTAAACGTTGATGCAGGAACCTATGATTCTTGGTATTGGAATCATCCACCAATGTATTTTGAAGACGGGATGTATAGACAGTTTGGAGAAATATTAAAGAGACATGTGGATGTGCCAATCATTCTGGCTGGCAGAATGGATGATCCTGAAGTTGCGGTTTCTGCTCTTGGAAAAAGCTGCGATATTATAAGTTATGGACGCCCTTTGCTTGCAGATGCAGAATATATAGAAAAACTTCGTACAGGAAGATTGGATGAAATACGCCATTGTTTGGGCTGTCACGAAGGTTGTCTTGGAAGAATTGGCAACGCTCCTGTAAGTTGTGCAGTTAATCCAGCCTGTGGAAGAGAAAAGATATATGGCCTTGAACCAGCAACTGTTAAAAAGAACCTTCTCGTTATTGGAGGTGGTGTGGCTGGATTAGAAACTGCTCGTGTAGCAGCTATCCGAGGACATAAAGTAACATTATGTGAGAAATCGGATCAACTTGGTGGAAATCTAATTCCAGGTGGAGTACCACATTTTAAACGTAATGATCATAAATTAATTTCTTACTATAAACGCCAATTAGAGCTTCTTAATGTTGATGTCAATTATAATACCACTGTTACAAAAGAAAATATTCACGAATACAATGCAGATATTATAGTTACTGCAACAGGTTCAACACCTAAGAGTATCGACTTTGAAGGTGTACAAGCTTCCATTACTGCCGACCAGGTATTACTTGGAAAAATAGAGACTAAAGATCAAGTTGTTATTGCTGGCGGCGGCCTAATAGGATGTGAAACAGCTCTTTGGTTAGCTCAGCAGGGCAAAAAGATTGCTGTTGTTGAAATAGCAAAAGAAATTTTAGGCGGACATGGATCTTTGCCTCATATGAACGAATATATGCTCCTAGATTTATTGAAATTTTATCATATAGATATTTACACAAACACTTCTATTGTTAAAACAAAAGAAAATAGTGTGGAAGTTAAACAAGGAGATAAAATATTTGAATTGCCTGCTCAAACCGTAATTATATCAGTGGGTTATACAGAAAATGATAAATTATATAAGGAACTATCCGAGTTAGACGTGCCTGTTTATAACATAGGTGATTCCAGTAAAGTACATAATATAATGTATGCTATTTGGAATGCATATGAAGTTGCACGTGATATTTAAGGAGGTGTAATTTATGGAAAATTATAATATGGAACTTACACAGGAAGAAAAAGAAATGCTGCAGGGCAAACACGGAGAGGTTATGCAAAAAGCATTAAAGTCTGTAATCCTTTATGGTAAAGCTTTTGGGGCTAAGCGTCTCATTCCTATTGAAGGACCAGTGCATTTAGTTACCTCTTTTGGTATGGCAGGGCTAACTCCAGTGTTTGACATGGTGGATGAAATAATAAGCGCAGGTATAAAAACCAATGAGCCCTTTACTGTTGACCCAATGCCCCTTGATTATGATAATGTTGAATGTACTGATATACAGAAAAAAGTATTTAGTGCATTATATGCAAATCAAGATAGATATGAATCGCAGCTTAAAAAATTGGGTCTTAAGGATGATAATGCTTTCACATGTACATGCTACATGCCTGAGGTAGGAAACAGGCCTAAAAAAGGACAAGTACTTTCATGGGCTGAGTCTTCAGCAGTTGTTTTTGCTAACTCTGTTCTTGGTGCAAGGACAAATAGAAACTCCGGAGTTATAGAACTCTTATGCGGAATTGTAGGTAAAGTTCCAGAATTTGGTCTTGTTACAGATGAGGGAAGACGTGCAAAATGGTTAGTTGAAGTGAAAACATCAACTCTCCCTAATGCTCAAGTACTAGGAAGCGCTATCGGTATGAAAGTAGTTGAAGATGTTCCATATATTGTAGGACTTGATAAGTTCCTTGATAAGGGTATGAAGGACTCGACTATGGATTATCTTAAAGATATGGGAGCTGCAAGTGCTTCAAATGGTGCTGTTGGTTTATATCATGTAGAAGACATAACTCCAGAAGCTATCGAACAAGGAAAATCCCTTTTAGTTGAAGATTATAAAAAGTATGTAGTAGATGATAATGAATTAAAAAGAATAGTAGACTCCTATCCAGTATTGTGGAAAGACTTGAATTTAAAGCCTGCTGTTTGCTTTATAGGATGTCCTCATCTATCGCTTGAGCAAATATATAGCTGGAATAAAAAAATATCTGATGCCCTAGCAAAAACTAGCAAAACCAAAGTATCTATAAATACAATATTAAGCGCTGCTCCAGATGTTATTCTAAAATTTAAGAATGATAAAGAGGCATATCAGAAAATGTTAGACACTGGAGTGCATCTAACTTATATATGCCCACTCATGTATATGAGCAACCCTGAATGTTCAAAACAACCAGTAATAACAAATTCCAACAAATTAAGAACATACTCCACAGCTAGATTTTTTTTAGATGAAGAAATACTGGACATCATTATAAAAGGAAATATTTAAAGGGGGCGAAAAAGTTGACCAGAACATTTAAAGGAAGAGTTGTTTTAGGCGGAAACGTAAATGGAGAGAGTTTAGTAACTAACCAAGGCTTTAATATACTTGCATCGTATTTAATGGGTTTAAGTACAGGAGATTCTACATGCTTCGATCAGAATAATAAGGATCTTTACAAAAAAGATTTGGCAGGAAAAGTAATATGCCTTCCTAAGACAATCGGTTCTACAACAGGCGGTATGATACTTCAGAGTGTTACAAAGATGGGAATTGGGCCAGCTGCAATGCTTTTCTCGGAGCATATAGACTCCCTAGCAGCCGCAGGTATAATACTTTGTGATGTATGGAATGACAAAAGAATTGTGGCTATAGATGAACTTGGCAGTGAATTCTTAGATTATATGAAGGATGGATTAAAGGTTGAAATCAAAGAAGATGGTACCATAATAATTAATCAAGATTAGTTTCAATTGAGGCTTGCCGAACTATTAAAGTTGACTTATACTCCAGTGGATGTTTCCAGAGATGAAAACATATACCTGTGTATAAGTCAACCTTCTTGTGCATTTCTTTGCATAGATACTCATAGATGACACTTAGCTTAAAAATAATCTAATATATAAAATAGAATAATTTTACATTAAGTGATGATATATGCTTTAATTTATATGTAAGTTAAGATAAACTTAATAAATGCTAATGAAATATATAACAAATTAGTATAAGTTTTAAAAAAGTGATATAATAATATAAAATAATATAATTTATGACAAACTTATTAATGTACTCAAGTGAAAAGGAAGGTGAAATGATAATGAACTTAAGTGATGAAGAATTTTTTTCTGCAATAAAATCAGCTTTTGATGTGTTTCCCTATCTATTTGTTTCAGATGTAGGCATCGCTATAACAGATAAAGAAAAATACGTTTTGGTAAGACAAGCAAATTCTTTTAAACTTAATATTTCTGAAGGGCTAAAGCTTGCTGAAAACAGTGCTGCAGTAAATTCTATGAAGACTAAAAAAAGACAAATGGCTAGACACCCTAAAGAGGTATTTGGATTTCCTGTTATGGCTTATAGTGTACCTCTAATTAATAATGTTACTCGTAATGTAGTAGGTACCATATCTTATGTGGTCTCATTAGAAAAAGAAAATATGGTAATAGAAATGGTTAATGAATTAGGTAATCTCTCTTCTGAATTAGCAGCTTCTTCGGGTAAACTAGCAAATACTACTGAAGAATTATCTGCAAATACTCAAAATATTAATAATTTAATAAGTGAAACTCAATCAGGTATTGTAGATATGGATGAGATTCTTAAATACATTAAAACTATTTCTGACACAACGAATTTATTAGGACTTAATGCTGCAATAGAAGCTGCTAGAGCAGGTGAATATGGAAGAGGTTTTTCTGTAGTATCGGGAGAAATTAGAAAACTCGCTTCAAATAGTAAAGAATCCGCAAACCAGATTAATAACACTTTAACAAATATAAAAGAAAATGTTAATAAAATTATTAATTTTATTAATGATTATGGAACTACTAGTGAAGTTCAAGCTGGACAAGCAGAACAAATTGCAGGCAGTAGTGAAAAGCTTAATCAATTATCATTAAAACTTTTAGAGCTTTCAAAAGATGTTAATCAGTAATTTTCAAGTTAATTGACCAAAGCTCTAACAAACTAAAAAATAATACATAAAGAGGTTATGTATTTCATTGGTTATTATTTAGTCTATCTTAACTTGCTCTTTTTATTAGGTATGCTTTTATAATTATACCTTTTCTTGGCATACCTAAAATATATTTCTACTGTCTTTAATTCACTTTTCGAATTCTTAATCTCTTTTTCTTTTGTTTCTATTTACAAAGAGTTATGCAAGAAAACATGCTGAGCTTTCCTTTCGTATGATTATACAGATTATTTTGCTATAATATAATAAAGAGGTTTTACAACCAATTGACATCATGGATAACATACATCCATTAAATAAGTATTTATAAAGTATATTCTTATAATATCTAAAGAGGCATCACATTTTAAGTAGCAATATCTTAAAATGTGACGCTTTAAGTTACAATTCTATACAGCATTAATTATAACTTATATAAACTGTAGTTGTAATAAAAGTTATTAAATTGATTGAAAAGCTTTTACCTCTTCTTCGCCTCTTAGCACTCGTAATGCTCCAGCTGCCAAAGCTTCCATTTCATATTCACCAGGCATAAGTTCTACTGGTGCAATAAAAGATACTAACCTTGTAATGTAATCAGATATATATTTTGAATAAGAAACGCCTCCAGTAAGTATGATTCGATCCACCTCTCCTGCTACTGGTATTGCTAATCTTCCAATATCTTTTGCAAGATTATAAGCCATTGCCTCATATACCAACTTTGCAGAGGAATCCCCAGAGGTTATACGTTTCTCAATTTCAATGCCATCAGTTGTACCAAGATGGGCTTTCAACCCTCCATTACCTCTTACCATTTTAACAAGTTGAGCTTCTGTATATTTGCCTGAAAAGCAAAGCTGTATCAATGGAACTGCATCAAGTGAACCTGCCCTTTCAGGTGCAAAGCCTCCATTATCGTCATTAACAGCATCGATATTGCGTCCATCCTTAAATAAACGTATAGACACACCTCCACCAATATGCGCTACAATGAATGTACACTCAGAAAAAGGTTTTTTTAAAACCTCATTTGCACATTTAATAGCCATAGCACGAGTGTTTAAGGCATGACCCACTGCAAAATGCGGCAATTCAGGCAATCCACTTACCCTTGCAAGATTAGTTATCTCATCCACTGAGACAGGGTCATAAACATATGCTGGTATGGCTAATTCCTGCGAAAGTTCAAATGCTATAATACAGCCTAAAGCTGCAGCGTGCTTATCATCCTCTGGTCTCTTTAGATACTCAACCATATTCTGATCTATTCTGATTGCTCCCGATGAGCAAGGCGGAATACGTCCTCCTCTGGAACAAATTGCTGTAAGATTTTTTAATTGTACTTTTTTTTCAGCAAGTACTTGTTTCACAATGTTTCCTCGAAATTCAGATTGTTCCAAGCAGCTTTTAAAAGCAGCTAATTCCTCCTCAGTATGTCTAATTGTCTCCTTGAAATGCTGAGTTTCATCAATATAAATTGCTATTTTTGTTGAAGTAGAACCCATATTTAATACTAAAATTTGATGTTGCATTTTTTTCCTCCTTTTTCTTAACTTTTGATAAGAGTATAGCATGTAGAATATACTGTGCAAATATTGCGACACAATAAAGATGCTATGTACAAAAATATGTACAAAATGCAAATGCGCGTATAATATTTTATACAGTAAAGTTGAATAGTTGATTTTTGTTTCACCTGTCTTGCGTGCTTTGGACACATCGCATATAATAAACTTATGGCAAAAACAAGTAACATAAGTGATCATCTCAAAATCTATAACTTAGAGTAAATCGCTTACTCATTGAGTACTCATTCCACTGCAAGAAGAAAGAGTCTCATTATAATAAAAGGGGGAAAACGCTATGAACTACGAAGAACGGATTGCTGAATTAATTGAGAAACATACATTTATTAGCAAAACAGATGTAGTATATACCCTCGTGTTGGAAGATATTATAGAAGGCCGACTCAAGGGTGGCTCCAGATTAAATCAAGAGGATCTTTCTATGCAATTTGGCATATCCCGTTCACCTGTGCGTGAGGCGTTAAATCGTTTGGCAAGCGATGGGTATCTGGTAAAATCCAATGCATCAGGTTATCGTGTTTACGATCTGAGACTTGAGGATTACATTTCTCTTAATGAGTTTCGAAACATGATGGAGTCCTTTGGCAGCAGCCTTGCTGTGAAAAATATAACCGGTAACGAACTAGATATATTGAAACGAAATATTGAAGAAACTAAAGAGGCCGTTGAAAAAAAAGATACAAAAGCTTTTCTGCACCTTGATGAAGAGTTTCATGGACTTCTTATAGAGGCTGGAAAAAATCCGCATCTTATTGAAGCATATAACTCTTATGGACAACGATTTCATTTATTCGGCATTCTCACACTTTCACAGGAAATGTTAGCAATTGCTTACAAATGGCACGTAAAAATTTTACAAGCAGTCATTTCTGGTAATGCTGAGGAGGTTGCAAAAACCACTCGTTTACATCGTGAAGCAACCATTAATAGTGCATTAAGAATTTGCCGCAACAAATGGTCAACAGAAGATTAAAAAAGTATTATAGATACCTACAGCCGACACTTAACTTATGC
>NZ_JAEEGC010000048.1 GCF_019207025.1 Clostridium thailandense
ACTTTTGATACAAGTCTTAGCTCATATTTTTGAAAAAGCTTAGAAGATTTGATTGTTTGAGCAGAGCGAGTTATCAAAGATTCTTAGCTTTTTTAAAAATATGGGCTTTAGACTTGTCAAAAGTATTTATCGTGCTGGAAGAATGTAAATATATCCCGGAGCATAAGTTAAGTGTCGGCCGTGTTTATCTATATATCACAACATCCCAATTATTTCTTGCATCATCTTATTATAAATCAAGTTGAATGAACTCCTTTAATACTTTTCCATCACACTCTTTAAATTGAATCCCTAAAAGCGCAGCTAAAGTTGGCCCTTCATCTACTAAATTCATCTTTTCAATTATATTACCTTTATTTATACCTTTTCCTGATGCCATAAACACAGTGGTGTAGTTTTCTTTTAATGGAGAGTATCCGTGGGTCGCAGCAGTAACTTCTGGTAATCTTCCAGCTTCTCCCGGTTGAATTTGTTTAATAACCGTCCCTTCTGCTTCATCTAGAAAATAGAAGCCCTTTTTTGCTTCAATGAGCATAGCACATTTTGGATCAGCTCCTAGTTTTTCGGCATCCTGTCTTGAATATATATTCTCAATACATTCTTCTTGTTCATTAAAATCATAAAGTAACTCTTTAAGTTCTTCAATCAATTTATCTTCCTTTACATATAAATAAGCAGAACCATCACAACTTTTAGCTATAGCTTTGTAATCTATAATATTTGTATTCTTTACGTTAATATATCCTTTTTCTTTCAGTAAAACATTTAAGTTAATTATTTTATCCTCATCCAAACTACTGTGATCTCCTAAAACTACTAAAGTACTTTCTTCGTATATACATTTGTCTTTCATTGCATTAATTATATCTCCCAACTTTTGGTCAAGTCTCTCTAAGGCCTCTCTTGCCTCTTCAGAATAAAAACCATGATGATGTCTCATGGTATCCAAATCTGTATAATGAACTAAAACAAGTTCCTGATCTTTTTCTTCTATAGTATTCAACAAGCTGGCATGAACAAAATTATCTAAATAAGGTTGTTTTAAGCCTCTTCTCAAATATCCAAATTTCTTATTTAATATGTACTGATACATTGGACTTCCATTCATCAAAGATACAAAAATTTGATTCTGCCAGGGCCTATTTGCAAATATTTCAGGTAAATTGTATTGAATTCTTGACTTTCCAGTAACTGGCCAAAGTAATGCTGCTACCTTGATTCCCTTGTCTATTGCTAAATCATAAAGTGTCTCTCCCTTTATATATTTTCTCTGCCAATACCAGTCAGGAGATTTACGGTTTATCTGCAGTAAAGTATTATTTATTACTCCATGGTTCTTAGGATATTTTCCTGTAACTATAGTAGCATGAGCAGGATAAGTAAGACTAGGATAAACACTATAAACCTGTTTTGAGTAAGCCGCTTTTTCAATATAACTTTTGAAATTAGGTAAGGTTGAAATATAGTTAAAATCCAATGTAGATAAACCATCAAAAGACAATACATACAAATATTTAGTTAATCTTTTCATATTTCATTCACTTCCTCTAGTCTTAATTATTTTTTAATCTTCAAAGTATATTATATAATAAGATATTGAAAAATAAATTTATTAAAGGCGGTGAGGAATTAAGAAATGGAAGATTTAAATACGAATTATAGCTTAAATGTAACCATATCTGATAGTGTGCAAAATCAAATAGTAGAAAAGTTAATTCTTGTAGAAGATTTAGAAAAAGCCCTTTTTAATGCTGAGACAAATAAAGAAAGATTTCGTAATCCGCAAAACTCACACTATTTGACAAGAATGAGAATTGATAATTTAACATATTGGGTGGAATATGAAGAGAGAACTGATGAATTATTTGTTCATAATGTCTACACCCATAGGATGGAAGTAGTGGAGGGATAGTTATGAAAATAATTAAAGAAGAAAAAACCCCTTGGATTTGCGATAAATGCAATAAAGAACTCCAGCTTAATAAGGTAAAAGTTGTATATCTTGGAGGAAATTTCGAGGTAGAACTTATGCAATGTCCAGAGTGCAAAATGGTATTAATAGATGAAGATTTGGCACTGGGAAAAATGCTTGAGGTGGAAAAAGGATTAGAAGATAAATAATAATTTTTCTAAAATTATCCATCAAGAGCTGTCGCACTTATAAAAAACTAGACCAAAGAGTTGAGATATGTTAAATGTCTGGTATAGGTATCTATATAGATAACCACACCAGGCACTTAACTTATACGCAGGGATATATTGACATTCTGGAAGGTACACTTAAATACTTTTGTTATAAGTCTTAGCGAATTATTTTAGAAAATCTAAGAATCTCTGATATGTTTGAGGTACGAGTTTATCAGAGATTCTTAGATTTTCAAAATAATGAGCTTTAGACTTATCAAAAGTATTTATTGTGCCGGAAGAATGCCAATATATCCCGGAGTATAAGTTAAGTGTCGGCCGTGTTTGTCTATAAGTTCAACAGCTCCTGTATGAAGCCTTATGCATTACCCAACTCTCTGACTTTTTTTGAAGTTAACTTTTTGACCTGTAGTATATATTCTTACTTTTTCAGCACCCGAAATAACCCTTAATGCACGCTGATGATCCTTAATCATAAATCCAGATAGTTCATCAACTCCATAATCAAATAACACAGGCGCCAGCGGAGTCGCAGGTCCTACCATGGTAACTCGTTTAGCGTTTTTTGACAACTCCAGCAATCTAGGAAAAGTCTTGTCCATAATAGATGCACAAGTTATATATACATAATCACTCTCTGGCAGCAAGTACTCAGCTGCGGATATAGGGTAATCCCCATCATCTGCTTCCCATTCAATAATGGATAAATCGCATATTGGCTCAAACAGATTTTCTAGATGTGGAAAATGCCCAACCACAACAACCTTTTTATCCCTTATATCATTCTGAGACATAATAAAAGGATCAAATAACCTGTCCTCAACTCGATTTGACTCTGAAAATTCAACTCCATTTTTTCTTGCCACTTCAGGATTGTTATAATAAGCATTTATTGCAGCAACTCCTATAGATGCTTCAACAAAGTTCCATGACTTTGCACAGACTGCTATCTCGCGTAGTGTGGCTCCAATTAAATTTTTTGTAAACATAGGCATTCTAGTTTCATAAGAACGAAAACTAGCAATTCCTGATCCCTGTCCACTTCTAACATAGGAGGTTATACTTCCAGTTATAAGCTCATCTACTATGAAATCCTCTGGAATTCCATTTATTAAATCATCATATATTTCCCACATAACATACTCCCCTTTTCACTATTTTAATAAATCTTCTGTTATAATTTCACCGACCCGCAGCCTGCTTCTAAGCATCATCAACGTGTTATCAAGTTTTTCGATAGCTGTGAGACTTTGTTTTTCGGCATCAGAGGTTTCTATAATTTTGTGTATGCCACCATTTTTAATAACAATGCGTTTGTCTGCACTAATAGCTAGTAGTGGATCATGGGTAGAAACCAAAATTATCTTTTCTTTTTTTGCCAAAAACTCTATAGCCTGGCGCCTATCAATTCCCGCATTTTCAATTTCGTCAATTAGCACAATAGGTGACTTACTTATATAAGCAGTGTCTGCAATCATAAGAGCCCTGGATTGCCCACCACTTAGTTGTGTAACTTTTGTATTTTCAAGAAATTTTTCACCAGCCAGATGATTGGCACACTTAAAACACTTTTCAACTACCTCATTAATGTTGGGTGTCAACCTACTCTTTGCATGCATCTCTAAGAATTCACGAACAGTCAAATCCATAACAAAATTCATATTTTGCGAAAGCTGTGCCACCAGTTTGCCTTCCATTTCAAATCGCTGAAGTTCATCAACTTCAGCTCCATTTACCAGCACCCTTCTACCTGTTGGAGTATCTCCTTGAGCAAGACACTCAATATCACTTAGAAGTCTGCTTTTACCAGATCCAGTTGGGCCTACAATGCTTATAACCTCTCCGATACGAATAGGAAGTTCAATATTTTCAGCTTCCATTGACTTATTAAAACCACCTATAATTGTTATAGATGAAACATTAGTAGATAAAGTTTCCGTTTGAGTAAAAGTTTGAATAAAATCACAAAGCTTTAATAAAATACTATACCTGTCCAAGCCAAATTCATTTAGTATTTCTTCGGCTACTTCTTCAAGTCCTTGAAGAAGTGAAAGTTTTTTAGGAATGTCATCTAAACGAAAATTAGCAAGAAAATCTGCAGCAATAGGATATGTATCTATTACCTCTTGAATACTTTTTTGATTTATGTAATCCATTAATTCTTGTGTTTTCATATCTTTTTAAACTCCATTTTCTTCATCATTCCCATTTGATATGATTCTCCTATTTTCGTTTCACCTGTACAATAAGAGCATATTGCTGCAGGCATTGTAAATTTAAGTTTCATATCTTTAAGGGTATTAATATCCCTAGTTTGCTGCAAATGTTTTGATAGCAAAAATGTACCCTGACCAGTAATACCGTTAACAAATACAATCTTTGCAGATGAATTTGTCTGTTTTATATTAAAAGCAAACACTTCACGTTCCGCCTGAGAAACAATATCTCCTTTTGTTACAACTATAATATCAGCAAATCTCAGCATCGGACCTATTTTTCTCGGAGTATTTATACCTGATAAATTGTCTATTACACACACTGAAAGTATACCTTTAATATATGGTGAGCATCGATTGCATAAGCCTGCACTCTCTGTTATTAGCATATTAAAGCCAGATTCCACTCCCCACTGCACCGCATCTTCAATATTAGTAACAAAATAGTGATCCGGACATATTTTACCAGAAAATCCTGTAACTACAGGAATATCTGCTTCAATATATCGTAAGTTATCAAAGGAAGTAAGACAATCAAACTTTACAACTCCAACACTTCTCTTTGGCATATCCATACACTCAATCAGCTTTAAAATAACAGAGGTTTTTCCTGAAGATGGTGGTCCAGCAACAGTTATAAGTTTCATTTTAATCCTCCTCATATAAGTAATAAGAATAACAATATTATGATACCACATAATTTTGTTATTCTTAATTGTTTTAACTATTATTTTTTAAGCAAAGAATTTCCTACCAAAGCTTTATATTGATCTTCTGTCAGCTTGCAGTGATAGAATAAATCGTAATATTTTACTGTTTCTTTATAAACATCATATTGAGCCTTTTCTGGATATAGTAATTGTGTAATCCAAATCATTCCCATATAACGATTTACTGATGGAGGAGATCCCATCCAATTATATGGACCATTTGGAACTTCGTAATACTTTCCCTTTTTAATTGCATTAAGCTTCTGCCAAGCTGGATTACTTCCCACAGTGCTGTAAATGCTGCCTGGAGCAAATATGATTACATCAGGATTCCATAAAGCAATCTGCTCTATATCCACCGGGTCTCCAGCTCCACTACTAGAGAACTTTTTTAGAACAGCAACATTATTAGTAACTTTATCTAAAATTTCAGCATGAAAAGAACCTTTTGCAAGTACATTAAGACCGTCCTTACCAGAGCAATATAAAACTTTGACCTTTCCGTTGTCACCTACAGCATTCATAATGTCTTGAGTTTTTTTATAAGTTTGTTCACAATACTGTGCTAGAGCTTCTCCTTGTGCCTCTCTGCCTAGCAATTTACCAAGTGTTCTATAAGCCTCAGGCATAGTAGCTGTAGTTGCATCAATATGAATAGTTGGAATATTCACCTTACTTGATATACTATTCATATCTTCCACAATAGTAGATTTTGCTTCTCCAACATCAATAACAACCTGTGGACTTAGTTTAGCGATCTCCTCAATATTTAAGTTTTTACCACCATAAAACTGTCCAACTACAGGAAGATTTGCGTATTTAGGATCTAGATACTTTTTAGCTTCTTCAGACCATTTATCTGATACTCCTACGAGCATGTCTGGCGCTAAAGCAAAAAGTACAATTTGAGCAAGAGAACCAGATGGTGCAATTTTGGTAATCTTTGCTGGAAGTTTTACCTGACGCTTTGCAGAGTCTGTAAAAGCAGTACTACTTTCACTCTTATTAGCCTGCTCATTGCTTTTGCTACATCCAGCAAACGCAGATATCATAAGACAAATCGCAAGCAGCACTGCGAAGAGTTTTGTCCTTCTCATTTCAATTCCCCCTCATAATTTAATTATAATTAAGACCTTATCAATACTAGTCATAGTCTTCAATAAATAACGCATTTTGGTATACAAACCTTTACCTTGCCTTCATATAAAGTCTGCATCTCAACATCTATACCATATAATGTTTGAATCAACGGTTCTGTGAAAATATCAGCTGGTGCACCACCTGCTAGTATCTTTCCATTCTTAAGTGCTAGAACAGAATCTGAAAACTGAAACGCTTGTTCAGGATTATGTGTTGATTGAATAATTGTATATCCATCTCTGGTTAGAGATTTTATCTCACTCATAACACGAATCTGGTTACCAAAATCCAAATTTGCTGTAGGTTCATCCATAATTAGAACCTTAGCTTCCTGTACTAATGCACGAGCAATTAAGACAAGCTGCCTTTCACCACCACTTATATGAGTGTAGCCTCTGTTTTTTATATGCTCTATTCCCATTCTCTCCAAGGCTGCTTGAGCATTCCTAATCTGTTTTTCACCAGGACTTGCAATAGAAGAAACCTGAGTGGTTGTTCCCATAAGAACCATATCAAAAACACTGAAATTAAAGGATGGATAATGAGATTGAGGAATATATGCAACTAGCTTAGCCATTTCTTTTATACTTAGGCCTTTGATATCAGTGCCATTAAAGAGCACTTTTCCTTCGTAACCATTTAACAAGCCAAGCATGCAGCGAAACATTGTACTTTTTCCTGCTCCATTTGATCCTATAATGGATAACAACTGATTATCGTGAGCTGTAAAACTTATATCATCAAAAATCAACTGATCTCCATAGCTAAAAGAAAGCTTGGACACTTCAATGCTCAATATGTTTCCTCCTTTCTTGTAATAAGGTATATGAAAAAAGGTGCTCCAATAAATGCAGTAAGTATGCCTAGCGGGATTTCTGAAGCCAGTAAGTTTCTTGAAACATCGTCAACTAACAGAAGAAAAATTGCTCCTGATATCATTGAAGCAGGCATGAGATATTTATAGTTATCTCCTACAATTTTTCTTGTCAGATGAGGTATAACCAGACCTACCCACTCAACCATGCCGCTGACTGATACGCTGGCTGCTGTTACCATGGTTGCAAAAACAATAATAATTAAGCGAATTCGCTTTGCATTTACACCTATAGTTCTTGCCTCATCATCACCCATAGTGAGGACATTAAGCTGCCATTTTAAGAGAAAGAGGACAATAATTCCTAATGCCATAGGAATTATTACAAGTTGAATCTGACTCATTTTAGCTCCTGCAAGACTCCCTATTAGCCAATATGTAATAAGAGGCAGCTGGTCATTAGTATCTGCAACCAATTTTATATAAGAAGTTCCTGCTTTAAAAAGTGCGCTTACCATAATTCCTGATAGGATTAATCCCAATATATTATTACCTTTAGTTCTTTTTCCAATGAAGTAAACAATAGCAATAGACAGAAGTCCGAAACAAAAAGCACTTACTATAATCATCTTGCTATTCCCATAACAAAAGATAGCTAATGCTGCACCAAAGCCAGCACCAGCAGAAGCTCCTAGAACCTCTGGTGATGCCATCGGATTTTGAAAAACTCCCTGATAGGATGCGCCTGCTGCAGAAAGACAGCATCCAACAAGACAAGCTAATATAATACGCGGTAGACGAACGTTAAAGAGAATAGCCTCCATTTGGTCAGTCCAAAAGTGATTAACTGGATAAAATTTTGAAATCAAAATACCAAAAAGATCTTTAGGTGAGATAGGATATCTTCCAAGCTGGAAGGAAGCTATAATAACTAATACAAGAATAACTACAAGAACAAGAATTTTAAAATTATAGGCATTAGCCGCCTTTATCTTTTGCATACTTCCTTTCCCTCTTTCTTTTAATTTTAGTATTATATTGTAAGCATACATATACCAACATAAACTTTAATTAATACATTTATAGCTAAACATTCTAAAATTTTAAAGATATTTCTACATTATGGTTTCACTAAAAATTCTATAATAATACCGCATTTCATGTAAATACGTAGTTTGTAAATAGTTTCGTACAATTAATGAACATTGTTAGAAAAATTAACATTTATATAACCTAAAGATCCAATAAATTATACTGTATTATAAATACCTGCTCTTTTCTGTTTTATTACTTATTAGTAAGGTTGCAATCAATGCTACTAATACAAAGCTGGCACATAGCATTAATATATAATCAAAAGCATCTGAAGAAGCTTGTTTCTTAAGTAATCCTATAATCGTACTATAAGACTGAATTTGCGCATCTGCCGATGATGTTCCATTTTGTATTAATTTACTTTGAATTTGATTTAAAAATGCCATAGCAGAACTATTAAAAGATGTTACCTGTTCTGATAATCTATAATAATAAATATCCATTTTACTTGTAAGAGAAAGTGTCATCATAGTTATTGAAACAGAACCAGCTATTTGTTTAAAAGTATTTTGAAGCGTTGAACCTTGATTTATTAATCTCTTTGGTAAAACGTTCATACCCAAAGTAGTAAGAGGCATCATAGTGCATCCGAGTCCAGCGCCACGAAGTATCAAAAGTAAATTGATCATTTCACTGGAAGTATTTAAATCTATTTGTCCTAACTTATATGATGATGCTCCTAGCAAGAGTAAACCCGGAAGTATTATTATTTTAGGATTAATTTTATCAACAAGTTTTCCGCTTATAGGCATCATAAGGCCAGTGACAATTGCAGATGGAAACATTAGTATGCCCGTTTGCATAGCTGTATATCCCTTAAGTCTTTGAAGAAACAAAGGTACTGCATATACACCACCCATCAAGCTCATATTTACTAATGTTAGTGCAATTAACGAAAAAGAAAAATTTAGATCTTTCAACAATCTTAAGTTCATCAACGGTTCCGAAACTATTAGTTCATTTATAATAAACAGTATAAAGTTAAAAATTCCTACTGTCATAAGTATAGGATTCTTTACCTCTCCCCAATCTATAGGATTTTCACTTAGAACATACAAAACACTTACAATAGCAACTGTTGAAAATACGAAACCTAGAATATCAGGCTTTTGTGATGACTTATGAGGAAATTCTTGAAGTAAAATTGATGATAAAATTACAGCCATGATACCTATAGGAACATTGACATAAAAAATTAGTCTCCAATCTAGCTTTTCAATAATAAAACCTCCTAGAGTAGGCCCTATAGCAGGAGCTGCCATAGTTGCTATTCCCCAAAATCCTAAAGCTAAGCCTCGTTCTTTTACATCAAACATTTGAAAAATAATAGACATACTAACAGGCATAATCATTCCACCACCAAGAGCTTGCAATATACGGAATGCTATCATAGTCGAGTTACTCCATGCTGCACCACAAAGCAATGAACCTAGAGTAAATGATGCTAATGCAAAAATGTATAATCTCTTATTTCCAAACTTTTCTGAAAGAAATCCTGTAAGAGGTACAATAGCGCCTAAAGTTAGTGTATACGCCGTTAGAACCCACTCCACTTCATCTAGTGATACATTAAAAACCGCCATCATCTTAGGTATTCCTATGTTTACTATGCTAGTATCAAGAATTGCCATGAATGTCCCCATAACTACTGCTGCCAGAGCAAACCATCTATATGAATCTGCTTTAAAATCCTTCTCCATTAAAATCTACCCCTTTTCATTTAACATGTATTCTAACAACAACATTTGTTCCAGGTAATAATCTATAATTGGTCTTCGGCAGCGCTATTTTTACAGGAATTTTTTGTGTGACCTTGGTAAAGGTTCCACTATTTGATGTAGGTATAACAGCTAAGGCAGAATTAGCATAGTCACCAATAGTAATAACTTTTCCAGTAATTTTTGAGCCATCATATTCATCTACACTAATGTCAACATTTTGCCCAAGCTTTACCTTCTTAAGCTTTGTTTCATCTATGTTCGCAGTTATATAAATTGCTGATGGATCTACCATTATAGCAATCGCTTGTCCTGGAGCAGCCATTTCTCCGACTGTTCCCTGCTTTTTTAATATGATTCCACTAATAGGAGCTCTTACATTTGATAAATCCATACTTGTATCAGGAAGAGTATTCAAGTCCTGTCTTGCTATTATCTGCCCTCTTTCAACAGATTGCCCATCTTTGATATTTATTTCTAAAAGCTTTCCTGAAATTTGTGGTGTTGCTTTAACTAAATCTCCTTGAATAGTTGCATCCTCTGTTGAAACATAATAAGCATTATCGTACCAGTAATACAAAACTATTCCTGTTACAGCCAAAATCATTAGTAAAAAGACTGGAATCAATATCTTCTTTTTATTTTCCTTCATGTTTTTATTCACCTTCCTTATTTTTTAACGCTATCTCTGTAAACATTCCAGGCTTTAAAATGTTACTGTCATCTTTAAGAGCTATTTTAACTAAAGCACTTTTGTTACGAGAATCTATCTGAGCATTTATTGTTGAAATTTCTCCTTCAAATGCTTTTTCAGGAAACTCAACTATCTTTATCTTAACTTTCTGCCCAACTTCTAGTTTAGGAAGTATATCCTCCGGTGCATAACTGTCTATGTGCAGCTCATTACCACCTACGATTGTAATAAGAGGCTGTCCAATTCCTGACATTTCACCTTCATTTATATTTTTAGCAGTAACTGTTCCCGATATAGGTGCAGTAATATTCGCATAACTTATTGAGGTTTTTGCAATCTCAACTGCAGCTTCTGCTTGTTTTACAGTAGCTGCTACTGCATTTATATCCGTTTGTGTTGATCCATTTTGTAACATTGCTAGACTTTCAGCCGCTGAATCATATTGAGCCTTAGTACTAGCAAGTGCCTGTTCTGCTTGTTCAAGATTCACTTGAGCCGTATTTCCACCTTGTAATAATTGCTTTTGACGATCATAATTTTTCTGAGCTACCTCATAAGCTGTTTTAGCTCCCTCCACAAGTGCTTGTGATGAAGCAATTTGCTCTGATCTTGAGCCAGCCTTAATTTTGTCTAAATTAGCCTCAGCTGTCCCAACAGAAGCTTCTGCTTGTTTTAATTGTGCCTCAAGGTCTTTCGTATCTAGATAGATAATAGTATCCCCTGCATTTACTTTACTACCTATATCTACATTAAGTTGAATTACTTTTGCATTAATTTTAGATGATACATTTGCTGAGTTATCTGCTTGAATTTTTCCACTCAATAAATACTTATCTTGATATGCAGAATCTACTTTAGCTGATTCAGTAATGGTACTTTTACCAGATGAACATCCAGTAAGTAGTATTGCAAGTGTTAATAGTAATGTTACAGATTTCTTCATTTTTATCCCCCTCTAATAAAACAAAATTAATTGATATCTTAAAAACGAATTTTTAAACACTGTTTAAATTATTGTTTAAATCAATACTAATACTTTAACCATTGTTTGTCAATTAAATCTTTAACAAAAAATTTGTTAAAGTATAAAAATCAATATGCAATATTTCTTTAATATACTATCATATAAGCAATTTTAAGTACTTCTATTTTGTTACATAAATATTTTATTTTTATTACGCTTATTGACAAAAATTATATAAAACAGTAATATATTTTTAAAACATATTATTAAACACTGATTAAAAATATATAAAAATTGCATATACCTTTTATAGATAACCATGACCGACACTTAACTTATACGCAGGGATATGTTAAGTGTCGGCGGTGGATGCCTATAAATAAAAAGTGAAAGCTTTATATTTAAAAAGGTATTTGGAGGTTAATATGAAAAATAATTTTAAAGATGTTCCAAGCTCAAAGGATAGAATATTAAATGCAACCCTTTATATTATTGGAAAAGACGGATTTCAAAACGTCACCATAAGGAAAATTGCAGATATCGCGGATGTTAATGTGGCATCTATTAACTATCATTTTGGCTCAAAGGATAACGTTATTAATGAAGCCCTAAAATGTATCACTAACAAATTTATGAATTCTTTTCAACTTCTTGATGATTCTCAAACTGCTCCAATAGATAAGTTAAGAATTTTTCTTAGAAGCTATTCAGACATTAGTGTAGAATATCCTGATGTATTTAAAAATTTTGTTAACCAACTTATATACAACGGAACTCACGAATCTGAATATATGATGTTTATTCGCCAGAAAGGTTCGGACAGTATAAAAAATGTTTTGAAGGATGCCACAGGTATTGAAGACAATCATACTTTATCTCTGATGGCGTTGCAGATAATTGGCAGTATGATTTTTCCTGTACTGGCAAATGATCATGCCAAGTTTATTTCCGAGTTAAACTATAAAGATAAAATGACTAGATATGACTACGTTGAATTGCTAATAAGAGGCATTCAACATTCATAGATAAGTTTTACTGACCCAAATGTTTATGTTACTGATATGTGGATTGGTAAATAGTATTGCTTAAAATAAAAGGGGCTGTCGCACTATTAGAAATACACCAGAAAGTTGAATTATGCGCAGGGAGATGTTTCCAGAGCTGAAGACACATATAAAAACTTCTTAATCAATCTTAGCGAAGTATTTTAGAAAATCTTAGGACCTTTGATATGTTTGAGGCACGAGTTTATCAAAGGTTCTTAGATTTTCAAAATACTGAGCTTTAGATTGATAAGAAGTTTTTATAGTGTTGAAGCCTGGAAATATCTCCCGGAGCATAATTCAACTTTCGTTGGTGGACATCTATAGTGCGACAGCCCCCCTCAATTTTATTTATTGGTCTTCCAATAAATTTAATGA
>NZ_JAEEGC010000049.1 GCF_019207025.1 Clostridium thailandense
AATGATAGGATTGACCTTGTAATAAAAATAAAAGCAAATTTAAAGAAATCTTTTCTTTAAATTTGCTTTTATTTAAAAATCAACTATAATTTAATATCAAAAAAACCTTTTTTCAAATCAAATTCAATTTCCTCTGGAGGAAACGGTTTACTGAAATAGTACCCTTGAATCCTATTACATTCCTTGTCTACCAATGACTGCAATTGGTTCTTAAACTCTACACCTTCTGCTGTAACATCCAATTCCATTTTATGTGCTAGCTTTATTATTTCACAAGTAATTAATTCTTCATAAGAATTGCTGCATAGACCATCTATAAAACTTTTATCTAACTTTAATGTATTAATAGGTAAACTCTTTAAATAATTTAATGAAGAGTAACCTGTGCCAAAATCATCTAAAGCGATTCTTAACCCCATATTTCTCAACTCATTAAGAATTCTTAAGTTAGACTCAATAGTTTCCATCATAACACTTTCTGTTATTTCTAATTCCAAATATTCTGGCTTTGTTCCTGTCTGTTCTAAAATTAATTTTACATTATCTAAGAAATCCCTATTTTGAATTTGTGTGACAGATACATTTACTGAAATAAAGTCATACGAGTATCCTTTACTTTTCCACTCTTTATTTTGTATGCAAGCCGTCTCTAAAACCCATTGGCCTATTGGAATAATCAATCCTGTATCTTCTGCTAGTTTAATAAATTCATAAGGAGAAACCCATCCAAACTTTTTACTATTCCATCTTAAAAGAGCTTCTAAGCTTACTATTTTCCCATTCTTTATATCCACCTGAGGCTGATAATGCAGCATAAGTTCATCATTCTTTATAGCATTTCTCAATTCTTTTTCCATTTCAGTTCTTCTTGATATCTGGTCATACAAGGATTTTTCAAAAAATATGTGAGAATTTTTACCTATATGTTTAGATTTATTTAATGCTATGTCTGCACTTCTTAAGATTTCCTCAAAGTTATCTCCATCATCTGGAAAAATGGCAATTCCAATGCTGCCAGATATGAAAAACTCCTTTTCATCTAGCTCCCATCTACTATTAATTAAATTGTATATTTTATTAATGCTTTCTAAAACATCTTCTTTACTTTCTACATTACGCTGTAATATTAAAAATTCATCTCCACTTGACCTAGAAACTATACAATTTTCCTTTAAATAATCCTGAAATGTTTCCCCTATTTTTCTTAACAGCTTATCACCACATTGATGTCCAAACCCATTGTTTATTCCTCTAAAGTTATCCAAATCCATGTAAATAATAGCTAACTTTAGTGAACTATCATCATACTTATTTAACTCTCTCTGGATAAAGTTCCAATTAGGTAATCCTGTTAATGGATCATAATATGCCATCTTTTCTAATTCATCATATTGAGTTCTAAGTTGATGCTCTGCACCTCTCAATTGCTGATAAACTGCTGAAAGCTCTATATAACTTTCGCTTAACTTTTTATTAACTTCCAGTTCATTTAAATGCCTAGATGCTATTTCTGAAACCAGTTTGGCTACCTTTAGAAGAAAATCTATAATTGGTTTAAGGTGTTCTCTTTTTATTACTGGAATCTCTTTAACAGCTTTTATGTATTTTTTTTCATCAAATCCAAATTGTGATCCCTGACTTCTAAAAAAATCTAAATTTGGTTCTTCTAAGAACATCTGGCTTGCAAAGATGTTTGCAAGATAACAACCATCGATCCTTATTGGGACAACTATTTGTGCTAAACCATTCTTACACTTATGAATAATATATTCCTTTTCTTCTGTCATTTTCTCTACAACAATTTTTTCATCGTTATAGCATCTTTGTCTTGTTGATTCATTTTTCATATAAAAATCTCTGCAAAGACTACCATGATCAATATTTACAAAACTTTCATCTTTAATCTCTTTAATTGTATATCCTATTCCAGTTATTGTCCCAAGACTTTCAATTAAACTATTTAAATGTTTTATATCTACAAGTTCAGAGAATTTATATTCCACAAAAACACCAGCCTTCATCCGTTCCATTTTCCATAAAAACTCCCAAATAAAAATAATTTCTAAATTTTTTACAGTATTAATTAACTTATAGACAATTAATACTTAAAAAATTAAATATTAGTACACTCATGTACATTTTACCATACTATATTATGTTTGCATATTAAAAATTTCGTTATTTTTTGTCAAATTTTAAAGGTGTTAATTGCGAATAATTATACACAATTAACACCCTAATTCATTTCAGTAATAAACTTCCAATAGCGCTTCGGCATATGGCTTTTTTGCAGATTTACATTTTTTCGATTTTCTATTGCAATAGAATTAAAATACTCTTTCCAGAGCTTTTCATAAATGCCATAGTCCTCACTCCTTGGTATTTTTTCTATATCAATAATTGACATTTCAGTAATTATCCACTTGCTTTTGTTATACAAAGCTGCTATTCCTCTTCTTCTGTCATGAATAATAAATTTTTCCGAAGAAAATCTTTGTACAAAGTGCGGCATAATTAGTTCAAGTATATTATAATCTGGTTCCATCTCTGCATAATATAAATTATTATTTAAAACTGTAAATCTTATAAAACCCAGCATTCTATGTGTTTCACTAATTATTTTTCGACTTACATTGTGAATATACATTACTGTATTATTATGCATATGCAAATCTATATCTCTGCCTATATTAAAAGCTAACTTTAAATATTTGTAAATTGCAGTATCACTTTCTTTTAATTCAGATAAAAAAACGTAAAAAATATTTTTCAACACTTCATGTGAAATCTTGTTTTTTATCGAATTATATACCTTATCGGCCTTTTTCTTGTCAGTTTTTATATATATAGTATCTATAAAAAAACTTGGAATAAAGTCTTGTTCCTTAAAAATTTCTTCAGGTTTCTCCTTTTTATAATAAGATTCATAAATGGCTGTAAGCAAACCTTCAAAACTTCCATCATAAATATAGCAAATCATACATATTTTTCCTTTACCAAAAATATTTTCTACCAAAAAATTTTAGCTTTTCAAACCTTTATATCTCACCAGTAATGCTTGTTATTGAATCTTGTGACTTATATAATATTGATTTTTCATCAAAAAATGATATTTGCGTATAATTATACCTATTAATTCCTGTTATTGCATCCTCCACCTGCTCTCTTATAAGTTCTTCTTTAAAAGTTATTTTACCATTGTATTTTCCTTTGCAAGTTATAAAATATTTTGCTCTCTTTAATGCTATACCAATCTTTCTTAAATCATCGAAATTTAAAAATTGAACTTTCCTTATCTTTACTATTTTCATAGCAGATCTTACTCCAATTCCAGGCACACGCAAAAGTAAATTATATGGAGCTAAATTAATTTCTACAGGGAAATGCTCTAAATGTCTTAATGCCCAATCAGTTTTTGGATCTAACTTCATGTCAAAGTTAGGGTTTTCATCATTTAGTAATTCACCTGCAGAAAACCCATAAAATCTCAAAAGCCAATCTGCCTGATATAACCTATGTTCTCTTATTAGAGGAGGATTTTTAATATCAGGAAGCTTCGAACTTTTTACCACTGGGACATATGCTGAATAATAAACCCTTTTCAGATTATAATGATTATACAGGCTTTCTGAAAGTTTCATAATCTGTAAATCACTTTCAGGAGTAGCACCAATTATTAACTGGCTACTTTGTCCTGCAGGCACAAATCTGTCTGCATTCCTATATATTTTTCTTTCTTCTTCTAAAATGGAAATTTCTCTTCCAATAAAAGACATAGGTTTCAGAATTTTTTCTTTATCTTTCTGTGGTGCTAAAAGCTTTAAACTTTTACTTGAAGGAAGCTCTATATTTACACTCATTCTATCTGCAAGTAACCCAGCTTTTTTTATCAAAATTTCATCTGCACCAGGTATAGCTTTTAAATGAATATATCCGTTGAACTTATGCTCATTTCTAAGTCTATCAGCTACCTCTATAATAAGTTCCATTGTATAATTAGCATTTTGTAAAACAGCAGAACTCAAAAACAATCCTTCAATGTAATTTCTTTTATAAAAATTTAATGTTAAATCTGCCACCTCTTTAGGTGTAAAAAAAGCCCTCTCAATATCATTTGAAATTCTATTTACGCAGTAAGTGCAATCGAAAGTACAATAATTTGTTAATAAAATCTTCAAAAGAGATATACATCTTCCATCTGAAGTAAAACTGTGGCATATTCCACTTTGATATCCGTTTCCTATTCCACCTTTGGTATTTTTCCTATTACTTCCACTAGATGAACATGATACATCATATTTGGCGGCTGCTGAAAGTATTCTTAACTTTTCCAATACATCCATATATACTCCCTCCTGCTATATAGTTATAATTATACCAAACATATGTTCTTATGTAAATAATATAAAAGTAAGTTTTAGTAAAATTAAAACTTACTTCCATATTAACTGTATTTTAATCAAATTTTAAATCTTTAAATTTATCTCCAAACAGTTCACCTAAGCTTACTCCTGATTCTTGAGTATCAACATATTTCTCAATATCTTCCTTTGGTTTTTCTAAAGCTTCTTTTATGCTTAAACTCATCTTTTTCGCTTCCCCATCAATGTCTAGTATCTTCACTTTTACTTTGCTTCCTATACTTAACACATCTGATGGTTTTAAAATGCGTTCTTCTGATATCTCTGAAATATGTACTAATCCTTCTATACCTGATTCTAATTCCACAAAAGCACCAAAATTTAAGAATTTTGAAATAGTTCCTTCTACTATGCTTCCTATTTTATATTCTTGTAAAACATTATTCCAAGGGTCTTCACTTACATCTTTTAATGCTAAAGAAATTCTATTATTTTCTTTATCTGTCTCCAAAACATATACTTCTACTTTATCTCCAACTGATACAACATCGGAAGGATTATTAACCTTTTTCCATGATAACTGTGAAAGATGTATTAAACCATCTACTCCACCTAAGTCAACAAAAGCTCCAAACTTTGTTAGTCTGCTTACTATGCCTTTTCTCTTTTCGCCTGATTTAATATCATTCCATAATGCTGTCTTTTTAGCCTCTAACTCTACATTTTCTACTTCTTTTCTAGACAAAACTATTTTTTCTTTGTTTCTATCAAATTCTATGACCTTTACTTCTAAAGTTTTATTTACAAATTCATTTAAATCCTTCACATAAGCTACCGAAAGTTGTGAAGCAGGTATGAAGGCTCTAATTCCTTTTATATAAGTAACTACTCCACCTTTAACCACTTCTTTTACAGTTATTTCGAAAGTAGTACCATTTTTAAATGAATTTTCAAGCTCTTCCCATACCTTTATTTTATCTGCTGCTTTTTTTGATAATAAAATATTTCCTTCTCCATCATTCATATTTAGTATGTAAACATAAATTTCATCATTTTCTTTTAAAACATCTTTAGGATTTACTTCTGGATCATCACTTATCTCATTCTTAGCTAATATTCCATCTGACATATAACCTAAATTTATTATTGCTTCGTTATCTGTTACCGATATAACCTTACCTTTTACAATTTCACCATTTCTAACTTTTTTCATTGATGCCTCTATTTCTTCCATAGCATCACTCATTGAGTTTGTTTCGTTTTCATTAACTGACATACAATTCATCTCCTTACCCAATTCATATATATAAGTTTTGTTTTTTACCTAATTTTATTCTACCACAAATAATATTTATTGGATAATTTAAGGATAAAAATTATGTTAAGTTACAATATCTCTATAAGCCTTATATCCTAAGACACCTTCTGCATTTTTAACAGCCCTTATTACTGCCTGCTCTACAACTCTTGCTGCTAATAGCCCTACAACATTAATATCTGCTTCTACTTTTCCAGTAGCCATAGTAAAAATAGTATCTCCATCGAACATTGAATGAGCAGGTCTCATAGCTCTTCCATAACCATTATGAGCCATGGAAGCCACTTTATTTATTTCTGATTTTGTGAATTTTCCATTTGTTACAACTACTCCAATAGTAGTATTTCCACTAAACAAATTTTTCTTTTCATCATACTGAGATATCATAACCCTTTCTGTATCTAAAAAAGTTCTTTTATCTTTATCTAAGGCTCCCGCAATAATCTTTCCTGTACTCGAATCAACAACATCACCAAGACAATTAACAGCAATAACTGCCCCGACCTGAAGTTCCCCAACCTGTAGTGCATAGCATCCAAGTCCTCCCTTCATAGAACTTTCAGGACCAAGTATCTTTCCTACAGTAGCACCTGTACCTGCACCTACATTACCTTCCATGCACTCATTAAATTCTGCATTTTTACAAGCTTCATATCCCATTTCTTTATCAGGCCTAATTCTATAATCTCCAATAGCTAAATCAAAAAGTACCGCTGAACATACTATAGGGACTTTGGTAACCCCCACATCAAAGCCTATGTTTTTATCTTCCAAGTACTGCATAACACCACTAGCGGCATCCAATCCAAAAGCACTTCCTCCAGCAAGAGTTACTGCATGGATTCTATCTACTAGATTCACCGGGTTTAACAAATCTGTTTCCCTAGTTCCTGGAGCTCCTCCTCTTACATCCACACCTGCCGAAGCTCCATCTTCACATATTACTACAGTGCATCCGGTAGGCCCATTTAAATTTTGTGCATTACCTATTCTTATTCCTTGTATTTCATTAAATAATATCTCTTTCATTTTATCCTCCTATTCTAGAATTTAATCTCTTAAACATTTTAATATTACAATTATCTTAAAATAAATAAAACCCTATAGAATTAGTAAAAATCAATTCTATAGGGTAAATCTCTTATTTATGTCTTATTTTATTAACAGCAGTTACTACTGCAACCGTTATTATTGTAGATATTATTGCTTCTGGAATACCATTCATTAAAGCAACTGTAGCTATTCCCTTCTTAGCAGCACTAATACTTAAATGCAATGTATTTGCATATGGTCCTAAATAGATTAAGTAAATCATTCCTAGAACCCCACAAGTATTAGTTAACGAACCAATCGCCGCTGCAACTGACATGTTGAACACCTTAAAATTAGTCTTTATAGCCTTATAAGTATAATAAGATGTCAAAGCAATAAGTACTCTTGGTAATACTGATACTATTGGATTTAAAAATACAAAAGATACTGGTGTTGGAGCTGTTATAGATTGTATTATGCTAAATATACCAAATATTAACCCAACCATACATCCTACAACTGGACCTTCTAAAATAGCTCCTATAATAACAGGAATATGCATTATAGTTGCCTTTACAGGTGGAATAGGTATAAAACCCAAACCAGTTACACCTAGTACAATTGAAATAGCTGACAGCATTCCAACTATGGCCATCTGTCTTGTGTTGAATCTTGCAGTTCTTAATCCTCTTTCCATGATTTCCTCCGTTCTTATTCCTACTTGGATATAATTCGGAATAACTTTAATAAAATATTTGTGTTCGGTTTCATAAAGGAATACCGACATTTTCATTGTATCACCTTGAAAAAAAATTTCAATATATAAATAATTAGTTTAACTTATTTAAATATACAGAATTGTGTGTAAAAGGCAAAAGGCTGTGTATCTATTAAATAAATACGCAACCTTTTATATTATTTACATAGCTCAGTAGCTATATCTGCTGCAAGCTTTGCATTATTGTAAACTAGTTTAATGTTTGATTCTAAGCTGTCTCCACCTGTTATATCCTTTATTTTAGCAAGTAAGAATGGTGTACTTTCTTTGCCTCTTATTCCTTTTTCCTCTGCTTCTTTTACTGCCTCATTAATTGCTTTAGTTATTACATCATAGTCCATTGCATCTTCTTCTGGTATTGGATTTGTAATTACCATTCCTCCATTTAATCCCAAATCCCACTTAGCTTTTATAGCGTCTGCTACTTCTTTTGCACTATCAATTCTATAATCTACGCCAAAACCGCTTTTTCTAGTATAAAATGCTGGTAATTCATTTGTACCAAAGCCTACAACAGGAACTCCATTAGTTTCTAAGTACTCTAAAGTTAATCCTAAGTCTAGTATTGATTTTGCACCTGCACAAACTACTGCTACATTTGTATGTGCTAATTCTTCAAGGTCTGCTGATATATCAAAAGTTTCTTGTGCCCCTCTGTGTACTCCTCCTATTCCGCCTGTTGCAAAAACTTTTATTCCAGCAAGAGCGGCAATTATCATAGTAGTTGCTACTGTAGTTGCTCCATCTAATTTTTTAGCAACTATGAAAGGTATATCTCTTCTGCTAGTCTTAATAACATTATTATTTTTACCCAAACGTTCAAGTTCTTCGTCAGTTACACCTACTTTTAGTCTTCCATCTAGTATAGCAATTGTAGCTGGCATAACACCTTTATCTCTTAATATTTGTTCAACCTTTTTAGCTGTTTCAACATTTTTAGGATATGGCATCCCATGAGATATTATAGTTGATTCTAATGCAACTACTGGTCTTCCTTCATCTAAGGCTTTTTTAACCTCTGGTTTTATATCTAAGTACTTTTCTAACATAATTCTAATTCCTCCATCTTTTTAATTACATTTTCATATGACATATTTGGATTTATAGTATTACTATGAGATAGTGCTAGTATAGAAGCACTCATAGCAAATTTAGCTGCATAATCTATTGAAAAATCTTTGAGTTTACTATAAGTAAGTCCTGCTACAAAAGCGTCACCTGCTCCTGTTGCATTTACCACCTTAACCTTTGGTGTCTTGATTATATCTTCATCTATTCCGTCGTTATAATAAATCCCCTCTTCTCCTAGCGTAATAAATACTCTTTTTACACCTTGGTTTAAAAAGTATTCACCACATCTTTTCAAGTCATCATTATTAACTATTTTTATGTCTGAAAGAATTTCAGCTTCAATTTTATTTGGTTTAATAGTATGAAAATTACCAATAATATTTTTTACCTTTTTTGATTTTGCTGTGGATACTGTATCCAAGAAAAATTCTGTATCTTTACTATTTGTAACAATATATTCGATAGTTTCCGCTGGTATATTGGTATCTATAATACATATATTGGAATTTTCAATTACATGCTTTTTCTTTTGGATAAATTCAACTGTCATTTTTTCAAAAACATCCATATATGCAATTGCTGCATGCATATCTCTTTCTTCATCTAATATACACAAATAAGTTGAAGTAGACTGTCCTTCAAGTATTAAAGAATGCTGCATATCCATTCCTAATACCCTTGCTTCTTCTAATATCTTATTTCCATGAAGATCATCGCCTAATGCTGTAATAAGTTTAGTCTCAGCTCCAAGTTTAGTAAGATTTTCTCCTATATTTCTGCCTACACCACCAAGAGATACCTTAACCACTCCTGGATTAGAATCTTTCATAAGTAACTTTTGATTAGGAAACCCTTGAATATCAATGTTTGCACCACCAATGATACAAACATATGGGTCTTCACTTAGTATATATCCTTTTCCTCTAATATAGCCTTTTTTCATCAAGTTAGTTATATGAACTGCAGCCGAGGAACGGGTAATACCCAAAGCATCTGAAAGATCTTTTTGTGATATCATGGGATTTTCCCTAATTAACTTTAATATTTCTTCTTCTCTATTAGTCATAAGATTCTCCTTAATACTAATATTTTTCTTAACTTTTGCTTATATTATTAATTTAAGCTTATAATAACATACTTTAATACGTTTTTCAAGCAAAAAATAAAAAGCCTAAGATATTTTATAGGCATATAATTACATAACTATTTTCTCTATAACTAATTGTATTATGTAATTCTCTTATATAAGATATCTAAAGCTTTTATAGAGAACGATACCAGAAAGTAGACTTATACAAAGGGATATGTTCTCGAAACTGAAAGCACATATAAAAACTTTTTAATCAATCTTAGCGAGGTATTTTAGAAAATCTTAGATCCTTTGATATGTCTGAGGTACGAGTTTATCAATGGTTCTTTGAAATATATGAAACTCCTCTTCCTTTCGTCCGAGGAGTAAGCGATTCGCACAAAATCAAAGATTTTGGCTCTCTGCTTAATTACTGAGCCTTAGATTGATTAAAAGTTTTTATAGTGCCGAAGTTTGGGAACATATCCCGGAGTGTAAGTCTACTTTCGGCCGTATTTCTCTATATTTGCAGTTTTAATCTCTATTAATAGGAAATCCCTCATTAAAATATTCTTTAGGATATATCAAATCTATAATTTTTTCTCTAGTACATTTACCGTCTTCCATAAATACACCTGGTATCCCCTTAAGTGACACTCTTACATTTTTAATATTAAATATGTCACATACATTTTCTATACATTCAACTACAGATTTATCCCTATCTTCTTTAACATACTTGTCTATGTCTTCACCTCTCAACCAATCAGCATCTCCTGTATAATTTTCATCAAAATTTATTACAGTGCATTTCAATTTATCTTTATCATTTCCAGATATTGAAGACATAAAAAAGGTTTTTACCATAATATCATCTAACGGCAGACTATATCCTGCAAAAATTATATGTTTAGCATTTTTCATAAGTAGTCCCATTTCAGTTTTTATTTCTTCTAATGGTGGTATACTTCTTTTTTTAGCTAAAGTCTGCATAATTAAAGGCATATCATAAGGATAAGTTATTTGACCACAATAAGGACATTCAATAGCTCCTCTTTTATGTTCACTTTCTTTTTTAGTTTTATATTTCCAATTTTTTTGAAGTCCACCCAATACCGATGGTCCAAAAACTTCAGTAGACAATCTATCCCATCTACCTCCAAAGGTAGTTATATATTTACCACATTCAGCACATATTCTTGATCCAAATATACCATGTGGAAATAATATTTTCCCTATTCTAATTATCCTAGATTGGTATTTGTAATCATTAACTCTCTTACATTGAGATTCATCCGATGTATACCATATCTCTGCTTCATCATTTCCGATTTCTGTCGACGCTATTCTAGTACCAAAATCATCAAATAGCCTTAAATTTAATCCATCCTTCATCTTCATAGGATTATCATTCTCTTCTTTATGCGCATTAAAAATATTCCACATAAGTATTGGGTCCCAGTTGAAAGACACTATTGCATAAGAATATAAATAAAACCTTCTAGTATCTCTCTTATATCCTCTTTCTTCAAAGCATTTCGATTCATCTTTCATAAGCTCTGTAAGTATTTTTGAAAGTTGATAGTAAGGCTCTACAAGATTTTTATCCATATAACCAGGTTTACTTTGTACACTAAGTCTTTCTAATTCCTCTATGAGTAAAATTAGACATCTCTTAGCACCTATTATTCTCTCAACTCTTAAAAATTCCGTTTTTCCATTACAGAATGCATTAAACCCCATACCATTATCTATAAGTTGATCTAGCATTGTAAAAAGCTCATGCATATTCAATTTTGTGTTAGTATCTATAATTGTTGTTAATGCCTTTAAATCATATATCTTAGATAACTTAGAATCCTTAATCAAATCTTCTGTTACAAGTTTTATGAATGCATTTTTCAACTTTTCATTCTTACTTTCTAAAAACGAAAAATCTCTTTTGTTTATTTTTATTACTAGTTGTATTAATTCCTTTGTTGCATATAGCCCAAGGGATTTAGTTGCTCCAGCACCCCATAATATTACCGTCTCTGGCCAATATTTTTCAGGCATTCTATCACCTCTAAAAAAATTGTGAAATACTCTTAGTTACAAATGTATGATAACCACTATTCATAATTATAATTCTACTTTCGTTCTAAAGTCTTAAATACATGTACATGCTTGTTTTCTTCATCAAGTATTCCCTCTTTAACTTCTATTACTTTCCACTCTTTTTCATCGTATTCAGGTAAAAAAGTGTCTCCTTCAATATCTTCATCTATTTCTGTTAGATACATCCTGCTTGCATAGGGAAAGAGTAATGAAAAAATTTCTTCTCCTCCTATTACAAAATATTCTTTTTCGTCTTTGATATATGACTCTAACTGTTCCTGGCTATTTATTATAGTTACTCTTTTATCATCTGACTTATAGTTTTTGTCTCTTGTTAATACTATATGATGCCTGTCTTTTAGTATTTGTGGAAGGGATTCAAAGGTTTTTCTTCCCATAATCATCGTCCTAGTTTTACTTGTAGTGACTTCTTTAAACTTTTTCAAATCATTAGGCAGATACCATGGCATTTTGTTATCTATACCTATAACATTATTTTTTGCTACAGCAACAACGAAACTTAACATTCCATTTCCTCCATTCTATATAGACACCTACGGCCGACACTTAACTTATTCTCTGGGATATATTGGCATTCTTCCGACACTATATCCCTGCGTATAAGTTAAGTGTCTAGTGTAGGTATCTATACTACAATTACATTTTTACATCCATTCCTAGTTGCAACACCCTTTAATTCTTCTATCATTTCATTATCTGGTTGAACAATTTCTATTTTTTCCGTGCGCACACCAATAGGTCTATATTTTATAAGCTTATATCTTATCTCGTTGTCTAATGATGCAATTAATTTGCTTATTTCATTTACATTATTAAAGTTATTTAAAACATTAGGCACCACTACAGTTCTAACTTCATATAGTTTATTTATACTGGCAAGATACCTTGCGTTTTTTAATACCATATCATTATCTCTTTCTGTAAGCTTTTTATGTTCATCGTTATCAAAAGACTTTATATCTAACATAACCATATCTGTTAAATCCACGAGCTCTTTATTTTTACTAAAATCTGTAGACCCATTTGTATCTACAAATATTGTAAGTCCTAATTTTCTTACCTCTTCAAATAGATCAACTAGAAATTCCTTTTGTAAAGTACATTCTCCTCCTGATACAGTAATTCCTGAAATAAAGGACTTAACTTTCGTAATCTCCTTTAATATTTCATCCACACTCATTTCTTTCGCCTTAGGGCCACAATCATTTGGGCAGCTCTTAATACATTCTCCACAGTCCTTACATTTCTCTTCATCCCATATAACTGAGCCTCCCACTATAGATATAGCATCAAATCTGCAAATAAGAACACAAGCTCCACATTGCCTGCATTTCTTAATTGTTTCTGGATTATGGCAATATAGACAGTTAAAATTGCATCCTTGGAAGAATATCGCTGTTCTGTTTCCCGGTCCATCTACCAAGCTAAAAGGAATAATTTTATTTACTAGACCTTTAAGCATCTTTTCTTACCTTTCTTTCAAGTACTCTCGAATTTTTAACTGCACCAAGTCCAAGTGCTACTGTATCTTGAAGTACTTGTTCTCCTCTATCTAGTTTCTCTATATCTGATCTTTTAACAAGATATCCTGTTATTCTTATTACATCGCTATCTGCTGAATATAAAGAAAAATATCTCATATCTTCCTTAAAGGCACCTTTTACTATATCCAATACAGCCTTGGGATTATTCTTAGCTGTAGTTTCAAATGGGAATATATCTCCAATACCCGATGGAAAATATTTATGGAATTTTGCACTTTGAGTTAAATGTATATATAATTCTGGTTCTTCTCCAATTGGTATTCTACATCCTGGGCTAGTGCCTTTATCTGTTTCAATTCCTACTTGAGCATGTAATAAAAAATGTCCTTCTGTCACTTCACAGTATGAATTAGTTCTATTGTTTACTACCTCATACATTTTTTCGATTATTGTAATTCCTAATTTATTAGCTTCTTCACTATGTCCAAATCTATCCTTTTGTTCTTCTGCTTTAAGTAAAGTGTTTACACACTCAGCGAGTCCAAACATACCAAACATAGCAGTAAATCTATCTCTACTTATTAATCTTTCCTTAACTAAAAAATTACTTTCAAAAAAACTACTTTCTTCTACAATAAATTTTATTCTTTCATCCATATAATCTGACATTTTTAACATTGTATCTGGAAGTATTTTATTTATAAATTCTTCTTTATCACTAGCTTTTTTAGCTAATGCTGCCAAGTTTAATCTAACTAAAGTATAACTTCCGCCCCCAATGTACAAACCATTATAGCAGCTTGCTATACCATAACTCTTGTACTTATCGAATTCCTTCGAAAATATTTCATCATTAGCAAAGCTTGGTTTTGCCGTAACTAGAGCTGTACTTACTGCATCTATAGCAAAATCTTCTGGAGTATTTTTACTATATTTTAATGTTATGTTAGGTATGGCTGTTTGAAGTTCCCTTTGAACCTTTAATATTATTCTTCCAGCTTTAGTTTCCATTGGTCCGATATTTGCATGGCAAAAGGAATCTGTTATTGTTCTATCTATATGCAACAAAAATAGTTTTATTGCTTTATAAGCTTCTTTCTCATCTTCTATAAAAGGATCAAGCAATGTATCAATATTGCCTATATATACAGGCATAGATGTAACTGATGGAACATGTTTGTACAAAATTAGCAAATTATTTGTTGCTTCCCATATATCCTTGGCTGATTCTAGTCCTAAAAATTCGCTGCCTTGTTTCATAAATTTTTCATAATCAGGTACTATATATCTTGGCCTATATGGAGCATTTCCTTCATTCAAGTCACATATTATACCTTCATCTCTTAACTGCTGCACTTCTGAGCTTATATTTAATACATTGAGAGTAGCCTCAGCCTCATGAGCAAGAGTTAAGACTTTTTGTTCATATGTCAACGTTTTATCTTTTACTACTTTTAAAATATTTTCCATATTGCTTCATCTCCAAATATAATTATTATTTATTATTATTTTATAATTGTTATCATATTTTTGCAAATTCTTTAATTTTCCTGAGAAGTAATTCCATAAAAATATTATTAAAAGATACAATTACACCTGTTTATAAAGCTTATAATAAAAACCTTTCTTCCTCATAAGCTCCTCATGATTACCTATTTCCTTTACTTCTCCTTTATTGAGCACTATAACCTTATCTGACTTTTTTACAGTTGACAATCTATGTGCCACTGCTATAGTGGTTCTGCCTTTCATTAATTTCTCTAATGCCTCCTGAATCAAAAACTCCGTTTCTGTATCAATATTTGAAGTAGCCTCATCCATAACTAAAATTGCAGGATTAAATACTAACGCTCTGGCAAAGGAAATAAGTTGTCTCTGTCCCATGGAAAGTGTTGTTCCTTTTTCATTTATTTTATGTTTATATTCATCATTAAAAGCTTCTATAAAATAATCTGCATTTATATATTCAGCAGCACTCTTTACCTCTTCTAAAGAAATATCTTTATTAAACAATCTTATATTAGTTTCTATATCACCAGCAAATAAAAATACATCCTGAAGTACTAAACCTATATTTTTTCTTAAAGCTTTCTTTTTTATATGTTTTATATCTATTCCGTCTATTAATATTTCACCCTTTTGATGTTCATAAAAACCGCAGATTAAATTTGTTACACTGGTTTTACCAGCTCCAGTTGCACCTACAAAAGATACTGCTTGCCCGGGCAATATTTTAAAGGAAATGTCCTTTAGTATCCAGTTTTCCTCTTCATAGGCAAACCAAACATTTCTAAACTCTATCTCCCCTGTTAATTTATCTAATTCACAAGCATCCTCCTGATCTTCTTCAACTTTTTCATTTAATATACCAAATATTCTTTCTGCAGATACCATGGAGCTTTGATAGGTATTATATTGATCTGTAAGTTCAATAATTGGTTGAAAAAGCCTGTTTATATAATTTATAAAAGCATAAATAGTCCCTACTTCTATAGTTCCTTTAACAAGTCTTATTCCTCCGTAGCCTAATATAAGTGCCAAAGATAAAGTCTTAACCACATCCATGAAGGGCCTAAAGATTCCAAAAAGAGCTATTTGCTTTAAATTTGCATTATAATATTCCTTATTTATATCTTCAAATTCTCTATATTTCTTGTTTTCCATATTAAAAATTTGAATTATTTTCATGCCTGCTATATTCTCAGACATAAAGCTATTTATTAAAGATAACTTATTTCTTATATCACTAAAAATCTTTCTTGCTTTTTTCTTAAATAAAAGGGTTACAATAAACATTAAAGGTGTTGCTAGTAAACATATAAGTGTAAGCTTTAAGTCTAAACTTAGCATAACAAAAAGTATTCCAACCATAATAAATAAATTTTGTATAAAACCTATTATAACGTCTGTAAACATATCATTTAAGGAATCCGTGTCATTAGTAGCTCTCGTCACAATTTTTCCAATAGGATTTTTATCAAAATAAGAAATAGGCAGTTTTTGTATATGAGTAAAAATTTTTTCTCTAAGGTTCATAATAATTTCCTTAGCTGTTCTCTCCAATATGTAAGTCTGAAAATAGCTCATAACAAGTTCTAAAAGCATAAATACAAAATACATTATTCCTAAAACTTTTATTCCATTTTCACATTGTTTTAAAGTCAAAGTACCAGTTATTCCTCTTTTTATATAATCATCAATAGCTATTTTTATTATATATGGTCTTGCAAGCTGAGAAGAAGATACTAAAAGAATTAAAAATAAAGACAAAAGGAAGGGCTTCCAATAGGGGCCTGCGTATTTTACAAGTTCTTTTGTTATTTCTCTATCACTATTTATAGAGGTTCTTTTATTATCCTCAAGCCTTTTGCCTTTAGAACCTCCAAAGTTAACTCCTTTTGCCATATACTCCCTCCTTATAATTCCTCAGATTCTTCCTGTGAAATCTGCTTTTTATACATTCTATAATATAATCCCTCAATTTTTATAAGCTCTGCATGAGACCCTCTCTCTATTATACTGCCTTTATTTAATACAATGATTTCATCAGCATGCTTTATGCTGGAAATCCTATGTGAAATTATTATACAGGCACTGCTTTTACAGATTTCTTTTAATCCATCTAATATATTCTTCTCTGTATTTGTATCCACCGCGGATAAACAATCATCAAATATAAGTATAGATGGCTTCTTGATTATAGCCCTAGCAATAGATATTCTTTGTTTCTGACCTCCAGATACATTTACTCCTCTTTCACCAAGTACAGTATCAAATTTATTTGGAAAATCCATAATATTATCATAAACCTGACTTATATGGGCTGACTCTTCTATATCTTTTATATCATAACTATCTTCTGAAAAACCTATATTATATTTTATTGATTGAGAAAATAAAAAATTATCCTGAGGAACATATCCTATATTATGACGAAGCTTTTCTATTGGAATTTCCGTGATATCTATACCGTCTATAAGTAATTGACCTTTCTGCTCAGGGTTATACAGCCTTAATATTAAACTCCCTAGCGTAGATTTTCCACTTCCTATTTTTCCAACTACAGCTGTGGTTTTTCCAGGTTCTATAGTTAAATTTATATTCTTTAATACAGGCTTAAACTTATTATTATAAGAAAAGGTTAAATCTCTAAATTCTATTTTTCCTCTAAGCTTAGAATTATTTAAATCAAGTTCCTCTTCTTTTTCATCAAATATTTCTGTTTTTTCATCAAATAAATTTTCTATTCTATCACTAGAAGCTTTTCCCTTTTGAATGGTGTTTACTATAACTCCTATAAATTTTATTGGTCTTACTAAAACCCCTATATAACTATTTACAGCAATAAAATCACCTATAGTTATTTGTTTTTTTAATACCAATGAGGAACCATAAACTAAAACAAATAAATATGAAATAGAACTTATAAACTCAATTAAAGGGTAAAATATTCCCCAAACTTTAACTAATTCAATATTTGTTTCATAATTTTTTTTATTTATAACTTTAAAGTTTCGGGCTTCCTCCTGCTCTTGTACAAAAGCTTTTATTACTCTAATTCCAGAAACATTTTCCTGAACCTTTTCTGTTAAATCGGAAAAGGACTCTTGAACCTTTCTAAATTTTTTATTTATTATAAGTCCAAATTTTGCAACTATAAATATTAAAATAGGTATAGGTATAAAAGCTATTAATGCAAGTCTCATATTTATAGTTTTACTCATTGCAATAATACTTAAAACCATTAGAAAAAATGTATCTATAATAAGGTTTGTACCTCTACTTAAAGCTACCCTTACAGCTTTAACATCATTTACAGATAAAGCCATCAATTCTCCTATAGTCTTTCTACTAAAAAAACTCATAGAAAGCTTTTCTAAACGTCTAAATATTTCCTTTCCCGTTTCATATTGAAATATTATTGATGCTCCCATTATTTGAAGTCTAGTAAAATAATTTAATATAAAAACAGCTGCAGCAATAATAAATATAAATAACGGATATTTACTTATATTGCTTATATTTATACTTCCAAATTGAATGCCATCAATAAGCTTCCCGGTAATTATAGGTATAGATATTTGCAAAAGATTTATAATTAGTAACGCAACAATTCCTTTTATATATCTTTTTTTATTTTTAAATACAAATTTTTTTATTCTTCCAGACATAGTCCCACCTGTCCTAGCATATTTATTTCTCTTATTAATACTTCTTTTGACATAATAATTGAATATCTAACTTTAATTATATTCTAAATAACTCAATATAGTAAATAAATAACGAAAATCAAAGTATCTTTGCCTCTTTATATTTTCTCTAAGATATATTTCAAACCTAAAAAATCCTCGTAACCATTTCATAACTACTTTTCAACGTATATGATTTATAATATTAATTATAGAAAAGTAACTTAAAGGAAGTGTATTATATATGAAAAAAGGATTATTGTCATTTTTTATTGTTTCTTCATTATTTTTTTCCTCCTGTATGGGATATTCAACGCCAACAGGACTAATTAAAGCTCCTCAAATTAATACAGGTGACAGCAATACCCAAGACCTAAAGGCCATTGTACAAAACTTTTTACCAAAAGATTCTGTATTATTAGCTCAAAATGATTTAGTTTCTGGAAAACCTATGTTAAATCTGGACTTAGATAATGACGGAGCTAATGAAATTATAGCTTTTTTCAAAATACAGGATAAGTTTGAAAAAGGATTTATTGTGCTCAAGAAAAAAAATAATAATTGGTCTAAAATATTTGAAAAAAAACAAGAATGTAATTCTATATCAAAATCTGATTTTATCAATATAGTAGATAAGGATACTAAGAGTCTACTGGTAGGTTTTCTTATTAGTGGTAACTCTGGCGCTCAATATTATTATTATACCCTTAAGGATGGTAAAATTAAGGAGTCAAGTTTAGGTTGGTGGAAACAATTTGAAATATTAAATACACCTCAGCAAAATAATAAAGGCTTTGTATTTGCTGCAATGAGTCGGGGAACAGGAAATATAGAAAATTGGGATGTAGTTAGTTTAAATGGTGAAGAAATTTGCCGTGACGAAGATGATTACCCTTCTTATGGATCAAAAATTATAGATTATTACAATAATCTTTTACAACAATATAAAGATAAAGTTAGCCCTATGTCTGGTTTGGCTTGGTACAACCTAATAGATGCACAAGTTAAAAGTAATAAGCTTAAGGAAGCTTTAACTTCTCTAGATAATTTCAATAAAATAGTCGGCACAGACACTACATCTTTTGAAATAGTTAGCCAGGACAAATTTAAATTTTTACAAGGAAAAGCCTTTAGTAAATTAAAAAGATATGAAGAAGCTTCAGCTATTTTTAATGATTTACAGACTAAATATGAAGAAAACTTATCAAATTTAACTAAAAAAAATGATAAAAATTCTTTATATTTAATTAAAGCAGCTAAATTAGACTTATTAAATATATATTTTGAAAAATATAAAATTGAGGGAGCTTTAAAGGAAAATGATAAAATTAACGAACTAAAAGCCAAAGCCTTAAATTTAAATATTTTGCAGGACTATAATAAAAATAATGGAGAAGATATAATTTATAATGAATTAGATATTAATACTGCCAAACTGCAGTTAGAAAAATTAAAACAATGATTTTGGAGTGTAATAGATATGAATGAAAAAGTTTTAGTGGTAGAAGATGAAGCTAGTATAAGAAGCTTTACCGTTATAAATCTCAGTATTAGTAATTTTGATGTAAAAGAATCCTCTTCTGGAGAGGAGGCTTTAAAAATTTGCGAAAATTATACACCAGAAGTCGCTATACTAGACATTATGATGCCTGGCATGGATGGCTACAAATTATGTGAACTATTGAGAGAAAAATTTCCTGATATAGCTATAATTATGCTTACTGCTAAATCACAAGATATGGACAAGATACTGGGCTTGAACACTGGTGCCGATGATTATATGATAAAACCTTTTAACCCTATGGAGCTTATCTCTAGGATAAGAGCTATATTAAGAAGAATAAAAAGATCTTCTGAAAATAATATGTGCAGTGATTTAATACAATGCAAAAACTTACTTTTAGATATAAACTCTCAAAAATTTTTTAAAGGTTCAAAAGAACTTCCCCTTACCCAAAGAGAATTTTCTTTAATAAAGGTTTTTATGAAAAATATAGATAAAGCTTTTAATAGAGATGAACTGCTTAACTTAGCCTGGGGCGAAGACTTTTTGGGAGATTATAAAACAGTAGACGTTCATGTGAGAAGATTAAGAGAAAAAATTGAAGAAGATTCTTCAAATCCAGAATTTATAAAAACAATTTGGGGTTATGGATACAGATTTTCTAAATCATAAATATCAGGATGTGATTATTATTGAAAAGCTTAAAAACAAGATTAATAGGCAGTCACTTTATTGCCATATTTCTTTCCATAGTTATAATAGAAATTCTTTGTTTTATAAGTATAAAAAATTATTATTATAATACCATTGAAGAAACCTTAAAAAAACAAGCTCAAACCTCTATTAATTTTTTTAATAAATACTCAGATAAAAATAATAAAGATGTTTTTTTAGAAGATATAATTGAAACTCTATCTTATACTACTAATGCACATATACAGATATTATCAAGGGATAAAGTACTAGTCGTTGATTCTTTAGGAATAAAGGCAGGCACTACTTTGAATTATCCGGATATAAACGCTGCTAATGAAAATAAGGAAACTAGATTTATAGGAGTTCCTTCCTACTCAAAGGAAAAATGTATGGGTGTATCTTATTTATTACAAAATGCAACTAGAAATAGCTCTTACATTATAAGATTAGAATCTTCTCTAAAAGATGTTGATAACTTTTTAAAAAATTTGATTATAATTTTTATTGTAATAGGTTTTTTAGTGATTGTGTTTATTTCACTTATAAGTGTGCTTATTTCAAATAGTATAATTAATCCTTTAAACAATATAATTACTACAGCTAAAGAAATGGCACAAGGAAAATTTTCTGTAAAAGCACAAAAAAAATATAACGATGAAGTGGGTACTTTAGCAGATACCTTAAATTATATGGCTAAGGAAATACTTAAAACCGACAAACTGAAAAATGATTTTATCTCTTCCGTTTCTCACGAATTAAGGACTCCTTTGACAGCTATAAAGGGTTGGGCATTAACTCTAAAAAGAAAAGAACTCATTGATGAAATTAAGAGAGAAGAAGGTCTAAATATAATCATAGAAGAAAGCGAAAGACTAACTGCTTTGGTGGAAGAACTATTAGATTTTTCTAGATTTCAATCCAATAGAATAACACTTAATATTGAAGACTTAAATTTAAGTGAGCTCCTTCATAATGCGTTAAATGAAATCCAGCCTAGAGCTAATAGAAGCAATATAATAATTATCTCTTATATTCCTACGCTTCCTTTAGTAAAAGGAGATAAAAATAGGCTAAAGCAAGTTTTTATAAATATACTAGATAACTCTTTAAAGTTCACCAAGTCAGGAGGTAGCATAACCTTGAAAGCATTTCTAGAGAACGAAAATGTAAAAGTATCTATAGAAGATAGCGGCATTGGCATAGAACCTGAACATCTTCCCCATATACTAAAAAAATTCTACAAAGGAGATACAAAAAAATCCGGAAGTGGAATCGGACTTGCTATCTGTGAAGAAATTATAAAACTTCATAATGGCAGCTTAGAAATAGAAAGTACGCTAGGGGTGGGCACTGTTGTAACTATTATATTGAAAGGTGCATAAATGGGGCTGTCGCACTTATGTAAGTACGGCAGCCCCATGGAGAGGACAGTGAATGAAAAATAATTAAAGCTTTTCTATAGCGATAGCAGAAGAAAATCAACCTTCACTGTCCTCTGTCAAATGTCCTCTTATAAAACTTTTCTTAACTGCTTTAACAAAAGTACTCCTACAATGGCAGGAATTATTTGTCCTACACATAAACTTATAGCAAGCACTTTATAAGGAACATGTATTAAAATAGATAGCCAAATAGGAACTACAAGCCCTGGTATGAAAATTATTGGAAGAATTGCAAACCAGTCATTTAGTTTCAATCTTTTAATTAGATATACAAGCCCTGATGCCATCATTCCAACTGCTGCACCTCCTAGCATATCAAAAACACCAAGTCCTCCCATTATTGTATTGCTTATAAGATTAGCAACGCCCATTGGCAATATTAAAAATGGAAATATTCCACTCAATGCATATAATGAAGTTGCTATTCTAATCTGATACTGACCAAAGGCAAAGCTTTGAGTAAAATACATAACTATTACATACATTCCGATAACTAAACCTGAAATAGCTAATTTTTTTACAGACGATATATTTTTATTTTTTGTTACATTAACTTCCATAACGACTCTCCTCTTATTTTAATAATTATTTTTTGCATACTTTACAGGATCTTCATATCCAGCTTCTTTAAAAGCCTTTAGCCTCAGCATACAACTGTCACAAACGCCACAAGCCAATTCTTCTCCTTTATAACAAGACCATGTTAGCCCATAGTCTACACCTAACTCTTTTCCGAGTTTTATCTCCTGTGATTTTGTCATATGAAGAAATGGAGCATGTATTTTAATTTTTCTTCCCTGCTCTACTGCACATACTGTTCCGTTATTAATAGCATTTTCCATTGCATTAATAAATTCTTCTCTGCAGTCAACATACCCAGAATAATCTACTTCACTTACACCAATAAATATGTCTTGAGCTCCTACTACTTCTGCATAAGATGCTGCATAGGATAAAAATATCATATTTCTTGCTGGCACATAAGTAACAGGGATTTCTTTGCTTTCTTCTTTTCCTTCTGGTACTTCTATATTTTTGTCCGTAAGAGCTGAACCACCCCACGCATTCATATTAGTAGTTACAACTATATGTTCCTTAACTCCCGCTTTCTCTGCTATATTCTTAGCACAGTTAAGCTCTTTGTCATGTCTTTGTCCATAGTCAAAGGATATTGCATAAACTTCATATCCTTCTTTTTTAGCTAAATAAACTACAGTACTAGAATCCAATCCTCCTGATAATAAAACCACTGCTTTTTTCATTATAATCCCATCCTTTCACCATAATAACAACAGCCTAAAGCTCCATTAAATTGTGCATCAGGCAAAGTGATTATCTCATCATAATCCTTCTTCAGATAAGTCTTTAAAGCATTATTTCTTGCTACCCCACCAGAAACAACAAGAGTCTTTCCATAAAACTTTTTAAGTAGAGGCTCTAGTCTCTTATATAAGGAGTAATTTACACCTGCACAAAGTCTATCTATGCTGATTCCTTCTGCAATTTTTCCAATAAGTTCTGATTCTGAAAAAACTGCACAGGTTGAATTAAGTTCCACTGGACTTTCATAATGTTCAAACATGTCATCTATTGGTATTTCTAAAACACTTGCCATGTTCTCTAAATATCTTCCACAGGATGCTGCACATTTTTCATTTAATTCTAAGTCAGTTATAATTCCTTTCTCAACCTTAACCACCTTTACATCCTGCCCACCTACATCTAAAAGAATAAAGTTTTTAAGGTTAGTTTGGAACAGCACTCCATATACGTGAGCTTTAATTTCATTAATTGGGTTAAAAAAATTTAAATCTGTATTATTTCGTCCATAACCTGTAGATACAGCCGAATCTACTTTATCTATTTCTAGTTTTTTCAAGTCTACTAGTATTTTCCCATCAAAACTGCAATAATCTCTATAAAAAGACATAGTGCTTATTTTAAACTTTTTTATTATATTGTTATTTTCCAAAAGTGCTACCTTCACTTCTCTACTACCTAAATCTATTCCAAGACGTCTCACATCTTCACCTTCTATTAATTTTCTATTGTTTATTAAATTTCTTCATATCCAAAATCATATCTAAAAATGCTTCCAATCTAAGCTTTGTTCTAGCATCCAAAAAATTCAACTTATCGCCCTCTATATTAAGAACTGGAACTTCTAGCTCATTTTTTATTACTATATCTTCTATTTGTCTATAACAAAATGCTTGTGTATAATGTATTATTCCATCTATTCTTCTGTCTTCTATTTGTTTTTTTACTTCTGCTAATCTAAATTTAATATCATAAGGATATGTGTAATCATAATATTGCTCATATATGTTTTCTGCTTTATATCCTCTTGGAAATGCAAATTCTCTTTGAATTTCGTTATACACAAAGTGTGCATCAAAATCTGAAACATAGTCATATATATCACAAGTCATTGGTGGAATCCCTATAAATCCAAGCCTTATTTTTTTATTTATAGGTTTTCTTTTTTCTATTTCTTCAATTTTATTTATAATTTCTTCTTCAAATTTTTCCACATTAGTATTAAAATCACTGCTGCTTACGTGATATAGATGATTTTCAAATCCACTTACTTTATTTGCCTCAAAAGTTAGTTCATCTAGTTTTCTTACTAAAGCTCTAGTTCTATTTAATCTTTTTCTTACCTCTTCAACTTCCTCTAGCTTTACTCCAAACATATCCATAAAACTATCCAGTGATCTTTTTATATCTTCAAGTTTATGAGTATGTGGATATGCAAAGGGATATATATTAACTCCATGCATAGACAATACTTCTTCTACTGCCTTTGTATTAGAACAATCACCTTCTGTAACTCCAACTATCTCTTTTATATTATGGTGAATACATACTCCATAAGTTCCTTTTTGCCAAGCACAACAGCTTTTCGGAAAACCTTCTTTTTCTGCTATATCAATATATTTTCCATAATCTTCTGATGTAATAAAAATATTTTTAAGATCAATAACCTCATACCCAGCTGCAATTAAAACTTCTATAGGCACCGTCGTTGTTATTCCAATCTTTTTCATGTTTCACCTCATTTAAAATTGCTTTTAATTTTTGATAATAAAAAAAGGGCATAGCCTGCCCATCAAAATACAAAACTAATTAAAAGTGCATTCAAAAATAAAAAAGAGCATGCCGCTCCCTTATATACAAAACACTTTAATTGATTAAATCCTAGTTTTGTTTATAGACAGGATGGTTACGAACTGTCTTATTTAATTTTACAAATTCTAATATATTTTAATACATCTATTTAAATAAGTCAAGAATCTGCTCTTGCTGGTTAAAAGCCTAAACGACTTTTAACCAGCTATGTTTCCTAATTTTTAAAAGATTCTGCAGAGTAAAATTGAACTGTAGTTCCATCTCTATATATTAATTGAAACTCATAAAATTGATTTATACTCGTGTCATTATATCTAATGTTTTCTACATCTTCATATTCAATTGTAAAACGTCCTTTTTCATCTGATATACATACACTGCTATACTTAATAAAGCTGTCACTAACCTTGCTTTTTTTCACTCCTTGAGAAAATTCTACAGACTCCAACTTCATCGATATTAAACAACTACAGTACATTGATTGCATTTTAATAACAATTTTTTTGCCTATAAAAGAATTTAAAAGCTGTTCTATATGTTCTCGCACCATATTATTCCTCCTATCGAATTAAAAACTCTATTCACTCATCAAATTTAATCTAATAAAAACAAAATTTATTTAAAAATTGAAAATCAATTCATTATACCACTATATTAATATAGTTTAAAATTATATTACATATAATTTTATAAAAAAGGAGCTAAATAATAGCCCCTTTACTTAACTTTCTCCAATTTCACCTTCAAATCAATGGCTTGCTTTGCTTCTGTTAAAGCATTCTCTACTTCTAGTGTATATTTCTTTTTCTGTTCCCCATCTTTTACTATGTCACTTGCCAAGCTCTCTAGTATATTTATCTTTTCTAGTTCTATCTTATAAAAATTATACCGATCTAAACAGTCGTTTATTATTTTATTTTGAACTTCAATTAATTCGTCAATAGCTCTCCTTCTAAGGTCTTTTCTATTAATTTCTTGTAATATGTCCATTCACAACTTTCCCCCTTTATTATTAGAGTTAATGTAAATTTCAAATTATTATATAATTTATTTATTATGTTATGAATTTGTGATATACTTTCGCCTCTACACATAAAAATATTTATTATTATTTTATATTCAAAATATTGCTTAGATATTCTTCTAAATTTACCTATAAAAAAAGAGGGATACTCCCTCTTTTATATATAGATACCCAAACCAGACACTTAACTTATACGCAGGGAGATATTTACATTCTGGAAGACACATTAAATACTTTTGTTATAAGTCTTAGCTCAGTATTTTAGAAAGTCTTAGAATCATTTATATGTTTGAGGTACGAGTTTATAAATGGTTCTTAGGCTTTCAAAATACTGAGCTTTAGACTTATCAAAAGTATTTATGGTGTCGGAAGAATGTAAATATCTCCCGGAGAATAAGTTAAGTGTCGGCCGTGGTTATCTATAACTATAAACTAGATTTTCTAACTATAGCATCCGTCATAATTGCAGCTCTTTTATTTTCTTTTACATCATGTACTCTAACAAAATCATATCCCTTCATAATTCCTATGACTGTAGTTGCAATAGTTCCTTCAACTCTTTCTTCTGATGGTAGATTCAAAGCATTACCAATCATTGATTTTCTTGAAGTACCTAACAATACTGAATATCCCAATTTATTTAGATCTTGTAAGTTATCCATCACAATTAGATTCTGTTCATAATTCTTAGCAAAACCTATACCTGGATCTAAAATTATGTTTTCAGGTTTTACTCCTGCTTTTAATGCTATATCTATACTTTCTTGCAAATCCTTTAAAACGTCTTCCATAAGGTTATTATAATCTCTGTTATCCCTGTTATGCATTAAGCAGCATGGGACATTATATTTTGCTGCAACTTCTGCTATATAAGTATCTTTTTTAAATCCCCATACATCATTTATCAATGCAGCACCTGCCTTTACTGCTTCTTCTGCTACTTTTCCCTTGTATGTATCTATCGAAATAGGCACATCTATTTCTTTTGATAAAGCTGTAATTATTGGAACAATTCTCTTTATCTCCTCTTCTTCTGGAACAGGTACGTGATTAGGTCTTGTAGATTCTCCCCCTATGTCAATTATGTCTGCTCCCTCTTCTATCATTTCTTTTGCATGCCTTATAGCTGCTTCTAAATTATTAAATTTTCCACCATCTGAAAAAGAGTCTGGAGTAACATTAAGTATACCCATTATATAAGTTCTTTTACCAAGTTCAAAGTCTTTTTTTCCAATTTTCATTATTTTTGTCATAGCATTTCTGGCTTTGCTTTAATATTGTATGTTAAATAGCAATTACGCCAGCTTCCCTCCTTAATTAATAATTTTCTTTTATATAATTTTCATAATATTCTTTTATATTTTCTATAATAACGTTATCATCAAGCTTCTTGTCACACAGAGTTGAAACCTTCATAACACCCATAACACTATTAGTTAGAAAAATTCCATCAGCATTCATCAAAGTATCTTTATTAAACTTTCCTTCTACGACCTCAAAATTATTTATAATAAACTTTCTCACTGTTCCGTTAAGTAGTCCACATTCAATGGATGGAGTATATATTTTATTATTTTTTATAAAATACACATTAGAAACACTGCCTTCTGATAAATTGTTTTCTACATTAAAGAATAACACCTCGTTGTATCCTTCAGTAATGCATTTATCATGTTCTAAAATATTTTCAAGGTAATTTAATGATTTTAAATAAGTAAGCCTAGAATATTGATTTCTTTTTACAGAACTTATTTTTACTTTAAAACCTTTTTCATATTGTTCCTTTGTATAATTATTCTTTCTAACAGTAAAAATAATATTTTTTTCTGTAACAACCAATTTTAAAACACAATCCATACATTTTAGCTTACTTACTGCATTTATTATATCATCTTCCTGAACTTTTCTGTTAATACCAATAACCTTTAATCCAGCATTTATTCTATTCAAATGCTCCTCAATAAATAGAGGCTTATTTTTAACTAATATGGTTTCAAAAAGGCCTCTTCCAAAATATAATCCTTGATCTAAAAAAGCACTTTCGCCATCTGCTATTTCCCCATTTAAAATTATCATAGTATTTATCACACCTTCTTACCTATAGAACCCTCATTAATGCTCTAGCTTTATCTAAGGTTTCTTCATATTCATCTTCTTTTATAGATTCCCAGGTAATTCCTCCACCTACCCCTAGATAAGCCTTTTTATCCTTCATAAGTATCGTCCTTATTACTATATTAAAATCAGCATTTCCATCAAAACCCAAATATCCTATGCATCCCGTATATATATTTCTCCTTGTAGGTTCTAACTCTTCTATGACCTCCATTGATCTAACCTTAGGAGCCCCTGTAATAGATCCACCTGGAAAACAAGCCTTTATACAATCTACTGCAGCATATTCATCTTTAAGTTCCCCTACTACTGTAGATACTAAATGAAACACAGTACTGTATTCTTCTAACTTAAACAACTCAGTAACCTTTACAGAGTAAGGCTTACAAACCTTACTTAGATCATTTCTCTCTAAATCCACAATCATTAATAACTCTGATTTATCCTTTTCGCTATTTATAAGTTCTAATTTATTTTTTAAGTCTTCCTCAGAATTTTTTCCTCTAGGTCTTGTTCCTTTTATAGGTCTTGTTTCAACGATATTATTTCTTATTTCTAAAAATCTCTCTGGTGATGATGATACAATACTAAATTCTTCAACATTCATAAAAGCAGCAAAAGGTGCTGGATTTATATGCCTTAAGTTTTTATAAACTTCATAGGGCTCTTTCGTTGTTTCACAACAAAATCTCTGTGTTAAATTTGCAATATATATATCTCCGGTTCTTATATATTGCCTAAACCTTTCAACGGTCTCTATATATTCATCTTTACCAAAGTTTGAATCAAACTCTGTATTACTTTCAATTAATTCATCATATTTAACCTTATCGCCTTTTAATATTATACCTTCTATTTCTCTAACACTATCTTCCTTTGACTTTAATATTCCTAAACCAGTAATATATGTTTTCTTCTCTAAGTTATCCATCACTACTGCGTTATCATAGAAATAAAAATAACAATCAGGTATTTTTACTTCTTCCAAAGCTATAACAGGTAATTCTTCTAATTTTCTTCCTAAATCATAGGAAAAATATCCTATGGCTCCAGCTATATATGGGAGTTCAGTATCATTTTTAACTTTATACATATCAATAAGTTTTTTAAGCTCTTCAAAAGGATCCGATTTAATTTTCTTTTCATTTATAACACAAATATCTTCTTCATACTTAAAAGTAGTAAAAGAATTTAAACCAACGATTGAATATCTTCCAAGATTTTCAGCCCCCATACCACTATCTAAAATAGAAACTGTTCTATCACTTTTAAATAATGAATAGATATCAAAGGCATCTAACTCCGTCTTTACTTCTTTAACTAAAGCCTGCATAATAAATTATCCTCCAGTTTTGTTATTTTTCTATTTAAGCTTATTGAATTCTTTTGCTTCTTCTAAAAAATTTTTAAGCATTTGATGTCCACATTCTGTTAACTCTGCTTCAGGATGAAATTGTACACCTTCAAGAAGATATTCCTTATGTCTAACTCCCATAACAACTCCCTCAGAAGTCTTACAAGTCACTCTAAGGCACTCTGGAATAGTTTCCTTATCTATTATTAGTGAATGATATCTTGTAACCTTAACTGGATTTTTAATTTTTTTAAATACTCCTGTATTTTCATGGTAAACTTCAAATACCTTTCCATGAACAGGTTCTTTTCCTTTAATTATATTTGCATTAAAAGCATATCCAATACTTTGATGCCCTAGACAAATTCCTAAGATAGGAATTTTACCACTAAACCTTCTAATTACATCCACACAGATACCAGATTGTTCAGGCGATTTAGGTCCCGGTGAGATTATAATTCCTTCTGGTTCCATTTTTTCTATATCATCTAAAGTTAGCTTGTCATTTCTACAAACTTTAACATCCTCTTTTAATTCTTCTAAATATCTTACTAGATTGTACACAAATGAATCATAGTTATCAATCATTAGAAACATAAAATCCCACTCCTATTGATATCTAGCGTATATATTTTATACACTGATTGGTTTTACTTATTATTAATGCAAATTCCCCCCTTTACAAAATACTTTTATTATATTTAAAAACAACAAAAAGCATATAGTATATTTAGTTTATCCAATTCGCAGCCACATAACTCACGTGCACTCCATAAAAGCACTTAACATCAAATCAACATTCTGCGTAAGCGGATCATCCCCAAAGCATATGTTGGAGATATCTACTATAATTTTGGATGCCTAATTAAGATTTGAGTCCTCTGCTCTTTGGAAGTGGCGAGTTACCAGAATTTCCTAACCCTACCTAGTTAAGAATTCTCATACTGTGTATACCAAAACTCTTTGACCTTCAAGGTTATTCGAGTTTTTGGATGTACATAAGCTTGTTAAGCCCTGGATAAGTCCAACTAAAATTTAGTTGTTTATACACTATATGCCTCTATTTTTAAATATCATTATTAATTAAAATTTTAATTAATAATGATATTTAACAATCTATGAACAAAGTATAACATACCATAATAAATTATATCAAGCATGAAACTAACTTATTATTAAATTATTATAGAAAATAATTCAAAAAAAGTGCTAGATAAAATTTCATCTAACACTTTTTTTAATAATTAAAATCTTAAATCTCTTTCACCCTTCTCTATTCTTTCAAGTTTTGCTATCGTTTCTCTGCGAACTCTCTCATCTGGAATATCCAATAAGTTTTTTTCTATAGTTTGAGCTCCCACGACTTTTAATTCCTCATCTGCATAATCTATTAAATATTCTTTAAAAGTTAATATTGCATTAGGCAAACAGAAATTATGGATTGTCCCACTCTTTGCAAATTCCATAAATCTATCTCCAGTTCTTCCAGCCCTATAACATGCAGTACAATAGCTTGGAATATAACCAGATTTGCAGAGATTTTTAATAATTTCAAATGGTGTACGATGATCAGCTACTTCAAATTGAGGCTTTTCATCAGAATGCTTGAGTGCATTGTTCTCTGAGTAGCTTCCAACCCCTACACACGAACCAGCACTTATCTGTGATATACCTACATCTATAACCTTATCTCTAAAGCTTGACTCTTCTCTAGTAGAAAGAATCATTCCAGTATATGGGACTGCAAGCCTTAAAACTGCTACTAATCTTATAAACTGTTCATCTGTAAGCAAGTGAGGGAACTCTTTAATATCCACTCCATCCGCTGCTCTTAATCTTGGAACTGATATGGTATGTGGACCAACTCCAGTTGCTTCCTCAAGGTGTTCAGCATGCATAAGCATTGCTACAGTATCATAATGATGATCATATAATCCATAAAGGACTCCAATTCCTACATCGTCAATTTCTGCCGCTCTTGCTCTATCCATAGCCGTTGTATGCCAATTATAATCATGCTTTGGTCCAGTAGGATGTAATCTTTCATAAGTTGACTTATGGTAAGTTTCTTGGAAAAGAGTATATGTCCCTATTTCTGCTTCTTTTAATCTTTTGTAATCCTCTATGGTAGTTGCTGCAATGTTAATATTTATACGTCTAATACTGCCATTTTTAAATTTCATCGAATAAATAGTTTTAATACAATCAATTATATAATCTAATGAACAGTTTTTAGGGTCTTCACCTGCTTCCATTACAATTCTTTTATGACCTAAAGATTCAATGTGCTCTATTTCTTGTTTTATTTCGTCCATAGTTAACTTTCTTCTTGGAAAGTCTTGGTTTGAACACTTATATCCACAGTATTTACATGAGTTAACGCAGTAATCGCTTACATATAGAGGAGCAAATAGAACTATTCTATTACCATAAATAGTTTCTTTTATCTTTCTTGCAGCCTTGAACATTTCATCCAATATATCCTTGTCTTCAATATTTAATAGGATTGCTGCTTCCCTATGTGTAAGTCCCTTACATTCTTTTGCTTTTTCTATAAGTCTCTTAACATACTCTCTGTCCTTTGCTTTCTCTTTTCCTTCTTCTATAGACTCCCTTATTTCAGAATCAATAATAAATTCTTCTGCTAAAAATTCTTTCACTTTCACTTCCTCCTCTTAATTCAAAAAATAATTTTTCTTTCCAAAAACATTAAACTTATCTTTAACCTTGGACGTGGAGTTTATAGAAATTTATCGCAAAAACAAAAGCTTTCCATAAAATACTTACATTCCAAATAAAACTTAATTTGGACGCATAAAATTTTCTTTTAAAATTATGCATAAAAGAAAATTTTTATAGTATCTTTAAGGAAAGCTAGATTATCATGCAAATTATAGATATATAAATTATATACCAACTATCTACTAAACAAATCCACATTCCCTCCAGATTAGATATTTCCTTTCTGTTAGGTTAATACGAGTATAGATAGTGTTGTTTATAAAACAAGTATCTCAGAACTACTCCAAAATCACTGAATTCATAAGCAACTAACATGGATATAATTTTATCATTAAATTTGTTAATAATCAAATTTATTATTTTACATCTAATAATATTATCTATTCATATTGTTCTCCATCTTTATTGTTGTATCCACTTTCATTATAAGCTCTTTTTTCTATAGTTTGCTTTATCTGATTTTTAGGAAATCTTGTTCCTTCTCTGAATCCTTTTTGTTTATAATTTCTTTTGTCACCTATCTTCATATATGGAACACCTCCATTATTTATCAATTTAAACTTGTTATTTGCATTATCTATAATCTCCTATTGTAATAATTATTATACTTGTACATATTACCTGTATCCATACTCCAAAATCTACATATTTTATTGCACTTTAATTCCATTTCTTACTTTTAACATAATATACTCTTAAAAGTAAAGTCGTAATAAAAGTAATTGCTAATATAAAGACAATGCTTCCTATGATGTGGTGTGGAAAATAAATCCACACAAAAGTTAAAGGTACGCATATAACAAAGTCACATACTATAAATGCCATTAAAACCATTCCCGGCTTTTTCATAAAATAATAATAATAAAATGCTATATCCCAAATTGCCAAGGAAATCATAAATATTAAATACGAAATGTTTTTAAATCCATTTTTGACTAAATCTCCGCTAAAATATTGAATATCTTCACCATTGCATATCATCCCAATAACCTGGAATAATACTCCTATGGCAAAAATAACAATGCCAGCTTTTATTAGCATTTTTGTAAACACATTACGATTTTTAAATATACCATTCATTTCAGCTACTACAGAGTTCTCTTGACCAAATTGTTCTATTGTCTTTTGGATGCTCTCTTCTTCACTTAATCCTTGTTTTTCTAAATCATCAACTTTTTCATAAAGATGATTTCTCATTTCCTCCTTCAATATTTTTGTATCTTTATCTGCATTATCAAAGTTTCCATAAATATTATCAATGTATTCATCAATTTTTGTATATCTATCAAACCTATTCATCTAATATAACCTCCATAAAATTATTCAATAAAGATTTTAAAAGCTTCCATTCTTTTACCTTATCAGAAAAAAATTTTTTTCCTTCTTCAGTAATTTTATAATACCTTCTTCTTCCACCTCCGGATCCTTCATTGTCATTCCAATATCCTTCTAAAAAATTCTTCTTTTCTAATCTTTTTAAAGATACATATAAAGTAGCCTCTTTTATTTCAAATTCTTCTTTTGATTTTTCTTTTATTTTTTTAGCAATCTCATATCCGTACATATCTCCATTTTGCAAAACACATAGTATAATCGTATCAATATAGCCCTTCAGTATTTCTTTATCAAATTCCAATAGCTAACCCTCCTTAATAAATTATTTTACTTTATCAACTACTTTATAATGTTAAGTACTATTATACTATTTAATAATGCAAACTACTATATTATGCAATGTAGTTTTCTAAAATTTCGTAAGACATATTTATGAATTTTTTGACAAAAATCCATACTTATTTTTTTTACATACTTAATTTGTTAGCAAAAATATTAATAAACCAAGTTGATATAATATACTTTAAGTGGTATATTTATTTTACAAGTGTATATACACCTGTAAAATAAATATATATTTGTGAGGGAAATTATATGGAGATTAATTTTAAAAATGAGATATTAAGATTAAAAAAAGAAAAAAATTCTATAATTTTAGCCCATTATTATCAAAGACCTGACATTCAAGACATAGCAGATGCAGTTGGTGATTCCTACTATTTAAGTAAAATAGCTAAAGATTGTGAAGAAAACACAATAGTATTCTGTGGTGTGAAATTTATGGCTGAAAGTGCGAAAATACTTTCTCCAAAAAAAACAGTTTTAATTCCAGTTATAGAAGCCGGATGTCCAATGGCTGATATGGCAGATGCCGATGGAGTACGGGAATTAAAAAGAAAGCACCCTTCTGCGAAGGTTGTTTGTTATATAAATTCCTCTGCTGAGGTAAAAGCTATGTCTGATATATGCTGCACCTCTTCTAATGCCCTAAAAATAGCAAAAAATTTAAAGGAAGAGGAGATAATATTTTTACCCGATAGAAATTTGGGACAATATATATCAGAGCAAATTCCAGAGAAAAAGTTTATATTATGGAATGGTTTCTGTATAACTCATAAAAAAGTTAAACCTGAAGAATTAACCAAAGCTAAAAATTTGCACCCTGATATATTAATTGCTGCTCATCCTGAATGCGAAAAATCTGTTAGAGATGCTGCAGACTTCATTGGAAGTACAGGAGAAATTATAAGTTTTGTTAATAAAAGTTCTAATAAAAGATTTCTCATTGCTACTGAAGAAGGAGTCCTCCATAAAATGAAACTAAATGATCCTGACAAGGAATTTTACATTCCTGGAGGAGGAATGAGTTGTATTAATATGAAAAAAACTTATTTAAAAGACGTGTATAATTGTCTTTTAAATATGGAATATAAAATAGAATTAGATGAAGATCTAAGACAAAAGGCCTTCAATGCTTTATCAAACATGCATAAACTTGGAGGTTAACGGATATGGATATAATTACTGATGTTTTAATTGTTGGTACTGGCGTTGCAGGACTGTACTCAGCATTAAACCTAAATAAAGACTTAAATATAACCATGATTTCAAAAGGAAAAATAGATGAATGTAATACAGCTCTTGCTCAAGGAGGGATTTCCGTGGCAAGAGGCTATGACGATATCAAACTTTTTGTGGAAGATACTTTAAAAGCTGGAAAACATAAAAACAATACTGAATCAGTTAAAATTTTAGCTAAAGAATCCATAGAAAATGTAAATAAGCTTTGTGAACTTGGTGTTGATTTTGAAAGAAACCAAGAAGGATTAGTTTTTACTCGCGAGGGTGCACATAGCATTAATAGAATTGTTTATTATAAAGATATAACTGGTAAAAGAGTAGAAGAAGTCCTTTTAAATAATGTTAAACTCCAAAATAACATTAATATATATGAAAACTTTGAATTAATAGACATGCTAAAAATAGGAAATAAGTGTATTGGTGGAGTTTGTACAAAAGATAATGAAATAGTAAATATTTACGCAAAAGTTACTATTTTAGCAACTGGAGGAATTGGAGGAATATTTAAAAATTCTACTAATCAACGCCTAATTACTGGCGATGGTATATCAATAGCCCTACGCAATGATATAAAAGTAAAAAATCTAAACTATATTCAGTTTCATCCTACTGCATTTTTTACCGAAAACTCTAATTGTAGAAAATTTTTAATTTCAGAATCTGTAAGAGGTGAGGGCGGAAAACTTATAAATAATAAAGGAGAAAGATTTGTGGATGAGCTTCTTCCAAGAGATGTTGTTACCAAATATATATGTGAAGAAAAAATTAAAACTAATTGCAAACATGTTTATTTAGATGTTAGTTCTATGTCTAAGGATTTTTTAACTAAAAGATTTCCCAATATATATAAGGAATGCTTAAAAAATGGTATAGACATTTCAAAGGATCCTATTCCGGTGTCTCCAGCTCAACATTATTTTATGGGTGGAATAGATGTAGATTTATACGGACAAACTTCTATGGATAACTTATATGCTTTTGGGGAGGTTAGTTGTACAGGTGTTCATGGTGAAAATAGATTAGCAAGTAATTCTTTATTAGAAGGATTAGTCTTTTCACAAAGAGGTTCCCAAAAAATAAATAATGAAATAAAAAACAAAAAAATAGAAGTAGCAAAAAAATTTAATTATAATCTAGATAATTATAAAGATTCAAACAAAAAAATATTAATTGATACTATTTCTAGATTGAGAGGAGATATAAAGAATGAATTGGTTACTTGCTGATGATATTATAAAAAGAGCCCTTAATGAAGATCTACAATATGGAGATATAACAACTGATTCTATAGTAGAAAATACTTCTCAAGCTATTGTAGATTTAATAGCTAAAGAAGATGGAGTAATCGCCGGCACTGAGGTCTTTAAAAGAGTCTTCTATATTCTTGGAGACGCTAAAGCTAAATTTTACACTCATGATGGTGAAAGAGTTAAGAAAGGCGAAAAATTTGGTGAGGTTTCAGGCGATGCTAAAACCTTACTAAGTGGTGAAAGAGTTGCTTTAAACTTTCTTCAAAGAATGAGTGGAATAGCCACTATTACAAGAGCTTTTGTAGAAAAACTTGAAAATACTGATGTTAAACTTCTAGATACAAGAAAAACCACTCCCAATTTAAGGCTATTTGAAAAATATGCTGTTAAGATTGGTGGAGGAATGAATCATAGATTCGGACTAAATGATGGAATTTTAATAAAGGATAATCATATAGATGCAGCAAGAGGAATAAATCTAGCTATAGAGTTAGTAAGAAGAAATACTTCTTTTGTTAGAAAAATAGAAATAGAAGTAGAGAACCTTCAACAACTCAAGGAAGCTTTAGAGGCTAAAGCTGATATAATTATGCTTGATAATATGGATGTAGAAACAATGACAACTGCAGTTAAAATAATAGATGGAAGAGCGCAAACGGAAGCGTCTGGAAACGTTACTTTAGATACAATAGAATCTATTGCTAAAACCGGAGTAAATTTTATATCTACCGGTGCACTTACTCATTCCTTTAAAGTATTAGATATAAGCATGAAAAACTTAAGATATTTATCTCAATAGTATATTGCAATTTTAGAAAATTTAAAAGAAAACATCGACGATACAAAAGAATATATAGAACATTTTGGTTCAAAGATGGATGAAGAAACTTTGCAAAATATAAAAGAGGAACAAAAAAATAGAGAAGAAGCTTATGATGAGCTAAGATTTCGTTAGAACTATATAAGTAAAGGAGATGTTGTACACACCCCCTTTACTTATATATATCTACATTCCTTTTGGGGCTGCTCTTCTAACAGCTGCATTTAGAGCATTAAATAATATAAATGCTGCTACAGTATTTATAAGTGTTGCAGGTATAACTACTGATATAAATAATATCTTAAAGCTTGTAGGCAAACCTACTGTTATTAGTGCTGTTAATAAAAATGCTGATCCGCTAATAATAGTGCCAATTATTGATGTAAACATAATTTTTATTTGATTATTATTAATTATTGTTTTTAAAGGAATTAATGCAAAATACATTATATTTGTTGTTATAAATTTATCTATAACATTTGCTAGTTGTCCTCCTGGAAAGGTTGTTGTTGCCGCTGCTAATAATCCAGCTACAATTCCTGCACTTAGACATGTTTTATAATCATCATTTAAAAGCAAAATAATAAACAACATTACTAATGAAAAATCTGGCTTCATTCCAAGCAGTATAGGTGGTGCTATTTGGTGCAATACTGCACCTATTCCTAAAAATAGTGAATTTATAATTATTCTTTTTAAATTGATTTTTGAATTCATAAATGATCTCTCCCTCATACAATTATTTTTGATATTTTGTATTCCATGGAAAATTAAGCGCGCTCTTAAAAATTTATAAATAAAAAAACTCCATCCTAAAAAATTAGGACGGAGATATCCGCGGTACCACCTAAATTGTGTTTAAATATTAAATAATAAACACCTCTTAAATTCAAGCACTAACATGCTCTATCCATTGTAACGTATGGCTAACGGTAACCACTACTCTTCAAAGCAAAAACTATGAATTTCGATTTACTCCTACTAGGTCCATTCACTATTAGTTATTATACTGAGATTCCACCATCCTCAGCTCTCTGTGATTAAACATTATAGCTACTATTCCTAGTCAAAGGATTTATATTTTTGACTTATTGAGATAATACCATAGATAATATGCGTTTGTCAACTACGAACAAATATTTTTTATAGAATTACAAAGTATCTTTGTAAATAGAATACCCTTTTCCGGAATATCCCCCTCATTAGCCTCTATTCTTAATAATAAAGGTAGTTCTATGTGATAGCTAATCCATCTTTCATCAATTATAGTAGATGATTTAGCTGCCTTATAATATATTTTATCAAAGTCTGCATTTATATTTAATTCTTTAAGTTCTTTCAGGCTTTTATTGGTTTTATCTTTATTTATTTCACTATCAATAAGCTTTAATATTTCGTTTTTTAATTTTAATGCATAATTTTCCTGTTCTTTACATCCTGAAGATATTTCAATATCGTCACCACAATGTTCGACTCCATGCCCATGAATTTCAACTAGGTATCTAGGTCTGCATTTTTCTAATGCTGTATAATAATCGCTATAATTATCATAATAATTTTTGTTTGAATCTATAAAATAATTACATGCACATAAAAAATTACAACCGAGTTTTTTAGCAATGTTATATCCAATATAGCCCGTATTTTGATCTCCATATATGTGGCTTTTACACGGCATCATGAAAGTTCCACTAGGAGTGTGATGTGGTACACCTATTACTATATCTGACTTTTGGTTTATTTTTGAAATTAATATACTTGTATCCTTTATCTTTAGTATATCTGTTATACTTGAACTCAACTTAAGCACCTCCAGATATAGTTTTATATATACTTATTATGCCTTAAACTCTTAAAAATGTTTCTTTATACATAATTCCATTAAGTCCATTAATTTCAAAGTAGTTTTCATCTATTTTAAAGTTCACTTTATCCAAATTAGTAAACTATTAATATAGAATAAAACATACTATACGGGAGAAAATAACTCTTGAAAGGGGAGTTATAAATGGTTAAGAAAAAATCAGAAATACTAACAAAAAACAAAGAATATAATTATAAAGACAAAAATCAAGAAACAAGAAGAGTTTCTAAAGAAACTCCTGGGATGTCTGGCAAACTTTCAGGTAAATAATAAGTAGAAATACCACATAAAATCACTTATCATATAAAAAATTACGTAATAAAGGTGAGGTTAATATGAATAATAAAAAATTATTAGAAAAAACCAATTCTAAAAGTGTAATGAATTCTAAAGAAGAATCTATGAAGGATCATAGCCAAAATAGTTTAGATTCTAAAACTGGATATATGGATCACGGTAATGAATCCGTTTATCAAGCAAAAGGAAGAGTTATGCGCAATAATGATAATGGTTCACACTTCTAAAATAATCCCACTAGATATTATTTCTAGTGGGATTTTAATTCTATGTTATATTATATTTTTATTAAAAAAAGTAGTGTAAAAATAATTAATTATATCACTTCTTTTAATTATTCCAATAAATGTCCTGTTATCATCTACTACTGGAACAAAATTTTGATTTGCTGATAGATTTAATAAATCTTCTATATTCGAATCAATAAAAACAGATTTATTATTTACATTTCTAGGAACGTCTTTTACTAGGATACCATCTAAACTATCAAAGTCTAGTTTTTTGCTACTCTTTAGTTTCCAAAGTAAATCTCCTTCTGTTAAAGTTCCTACATACTTTCCCTTATCATCAATAATTGGAATTGCTGTATATCTTGTATTTTCCATATATTCTAATACTTGTCCTATTGTCATGCTTAAAGTTGCGTATACTACCTCATTCTTTGGTGTAAGAAAAAATGCTATATTCATACTCTTCACTTTCCTTTATTACTTCCTTAGTTAATTATATGTAAATAAATTTAATAATATTTTTGGATATATAACCCCAAAACTTAACTTATACTTTAAAATGTATTAAAATCCTTTAATTCTTAACTGAAAAATTTTCTTTAAAAATTAAATATTATTATTACCTCTAACTTATAAGTTAAGCCTAGGAATTTTAAATATCATATTTTAAGTTTTCTTAGTTAAAAATCTCTCTGATCACCTTTTAATAAATTCTCCACTTGAGTTCCTATCTCATGTCCTTTCTTATATGAGTCCATATGTTCATAGGGAATCTTTTCTTTAAACACATCCTCACCTAATAGACTATCAATGATTCCTTTTTTGGCAGCTGGAAGATCACCCACATGAATTTCCTTTATATCATCTAATTCAAATCTATCCATTACTTAAAATCCTCCTTGTATTCTTAAATAACCTACAAATATATTTTACCTAATATATTTCTTTCTATACGACTGCCAAAACTAAGTTAACTACCTTAGAATTAAATTCCAAGGCAGTTAAGTGTTGATTTCAATCAGCTTTGTTTGAATATTCAGTTTTAACATACAAAAATTTTTTTAACATATCATTTATATTTTTTTCAAGTTTTTCATCTATGCTTGTTCTATTTTTATCCATATGCTCCAATGCTATTTTTAACCCTTGAATTGTGCTTTCCATTTCTTCTAAACTTAAAAGCATTAATATATTTTCTTTCATTTTTATAGCCCCCTCTTCTCCCTTAAATTTTTAGTCACATTTTAGTTTTAAGCTAAATTTTTGATTATGAGCTTTTCAAATTAAAGATATATTAAAAATAATTTTCAGGCTTTATATTTATTGCAATTTACAAACTATTGAAAAAATTATATTGCTGATACTTTATATGTACCACAAGTTATAGAAAATGACAAGTGACTTTTCAAATTTTATCACTTGTCATTTTTTCATCTGTATATATCCATATATTGAAATATTTTTATTACTGTTCAATTTTCAAGTTTCATAATAAAAGATCTTTAAATTTAACTTACTAAATTAAATATTTAGAACTTCACTTAAAAATTCGCTATAAAATCATAATATTCTTCCAACATATCTTCTGTATATATTTTCTTACCCATAAGTCTATATATAATATCTGTCTTTTTATATCCTTCTTTATATATCTTGTAATCTTTTAAAAGTCTTCTCAACATTCCCTTGTTGATTTCAATTAAACATACCAGTTCATCTATTGTATAATAATCCTTACATAATAAATCATTCAATTTTTTCTGCAGTTCAATTTTAAATTCTACATCCAGTTTCCTGCTTTTATGCGGTCCGTTCTTCCCTCTATGATGTTCAGAACAAAGATATTTAAAGTTAAGCGGAAAATCTACTCCACCTTGGCTCCTGTACACTATATGATGTTTATCCGCTTGTTTACCACAGACTTCACATTTAAGCAATTTTTCCCCTCCCATTAATAAAATAAGCTAATATGTATTTTAATTATACCACAGCTTTATTATGATTTCACTTGTCAAAAACCGTAAAATTTGTCTGTTTTCTAATGTTTAAATAGTTATTGAATTAATTTATATTCATTGTTATTATATTTTATAATGACTATTATACATATTTATTCGTAATTTTATCATGTGGGGTGGTTATTCTTGAATTCCTTATTCAAAATTATTATATCTATGATCATATGGGGAAGCGTAGGTCTCTTTGTAAAAAATATTGATTTACCTTCAATGGAAATAGTATTTTTGCGAGCAATCATTGCAAGTATAATACTTATCTCATATGGACTTATCTTCAAAACCAATAGGAAAAATAGTCTAAATGAATACCAAATAAAAACTAGAAGAAAAAATATTTGCTTTCTTATTGCTTCAGGAACAGCTATTGGACTAAATTGGATATTCCTTTTTCAATCTTACAAATACACTACTATCTCTAACTCTACTTTAAGTTATTATTTCGCACCTGTATTTGTAATACTATTATCACCTTTTATTCTAAAGGAAAAATTAACAAAATCTAAACTAATTGCGATTATGGGAGCAATGCTTGGTTTATTTTTGATATTAAGCAATCAATCATCGAGTACTTCTATCTCTTATAACCACACTAAAGGTATTACCTTTGGACTTATTGCTGCTATATTTTATGCTTCAGTAATCTTGTTAAACAAGTACATCAAAGATTTATCTGGATACGAAATGACAGTTATTCAAATTTCTACTGCGGCTTTACTACTTCTTCCTATTATAATTTACAGGAATAGCATTCACATTTCTAGCATTAAAAGCCTAGTTTTTATATTAATTGTAGGAATAGTTCATACCGGAATTCCTTACCTAGCATACTTCTCTGCTATCAAAGACTTGAAGGCCCAAACAATAGCTGTAGTGAGCTATATTGATCCAATATCTGCTGTTATATTTAGCACAATATTTTTAAAAGAAAAATTGACTTTATTTCAGTTATTAGGTGGATTTCTGATTTTGCTTTCAACATTTCTTGGTAATTATGAAAAGAATACTAATTCTCATGTAAATAAATAAGCTTTATAGCCCCCCATAAACACTGTTTTATGGGAGGCGCTGAATATAAAAAATTTATTTAACTATATAGCGTACCGACATTGGAACCCTATATGCTTACTTAATATTAGATTTTATCTTCAACAGCTTTTCCCTTAAGTTATCAATTCCATTATTTCCGTCTCTTAAATCTTCAACGTTCTCTATTTTATTCTTATTAATATCCTCTAAATCTTTAAGTGCTGCATCAAGTTTACTTTCTTCAGCAGAGTCAACTGCATCTTTGAATGTGACGAATGTATCTATGTATGAACCAGTTAAGTTAATTACTTTATTTACTGATTGTATATCAGAATTTATGCTATTTAGATACAGCTGTTTACCACCTTCAAGTGTCTTTGGACTTTCAATTTTACTAACTTCATCTCTTAAGCTAGTTAGGTTTTTCTCATATGTTTGTAAATAAGACTTACAATCTTTAAATAATTCTATAAATTTGTCTAATGCATCCATCATTGTATTAGGATTCTCAAATTCCGCTACTATATCTTCTGAAGTAAATTTATTCATAGTATCATGGAAATAACTTTCAGCCTTTACATTCTCAGTATTAAAGCTATAACAATAATCTAGCAGCTTATTAATGTAATCCTTCTCTTCTTGTGTTATAGTTGACGGATCTTTTAATTCGTACTCAATTGAAAAATCTATAGATGAAGGTCCTCCAAGTAAAATTATATTTTTAAAATTACCCTTGTCTATAAATTCTTTTTGCTTAGTTATATCTGAGCCATCTGTCAACACTATCGGAGCATTTAGTTTAGCAGCTAGCGCACTTCCTGATAATGCATCTGGAAAATTTTCGCCATTAGCAATTACGGCTGTATCTGAATTTACATTAAAATATTTACATATACTTAATGAAGTTTCATATCTATCATCTCCTGCTAAGCTTATCAAATTATCACTTTCTAGAGATGGAACAAGTTCTCTTATTTGATTTTTAACATTATATCCTACAGATGCATATCCACCTATTATATATACCTCTTTTGGTTCAATATTTTTAATCATATCCTTGGCTTCATCAGTCAAAGTTGAGTTTGATGTCATTATTATAGGATATCCATTTAATGCAGCAACACTTGAAGCACTCAGAGCATCAGCAAAACCATAAGCATTTACTATAACTATAGGGGTTCCCTTCTGTACATTCATAGAATTTACTATATACTTATTGGTATCAAATCTATCTTGTCCTCCCAACCTTACAAAACTAGTATATCCTTGCTGCTTTACATAATCTACAAGTTCATTACTTATAGAAGCTGCTCCTCCTAATAAATATATAGTCCCATCTTTATCCAAATGATCCTTAATATACTGTATACAATCCAAGCTCTCTTCTATACTATCGCTAGCTAATATTATAGGCGCATTTAACTTTTTAGAAAGTACACTTCCTGCTAAAGCATCTGGAAAATCTCTTCCACTAGCAATTATTATATTTTTTAACTTACCATTACTAAAACTATTTGATATGCTGATAGATGTTTTGTATCTGTCATCTCCATACAATCTATTTATATTATAGACGCTCTTTGCATGTACTGAATTTGAAATTCCTAATGTAACAACAGCAGCTGCAACCAAACTTATTACTTTTTTCATTTAATTAGTTCCCCCCTCCAAACATGTTAATAAAATTTTAGCATGTTAAGACAAAATATACACTATAAAAATTTAATAAGACATTATAATCTAATGCCTTATTAAATTTTTATAGCAATCTCATGTTTTTAATTCCTTATGGCCACTATACTCTCTATATCTATTTTAACTGAATTTCTGTTTCTATCAACTGATAACACCTTATTTTTTATGAAATCTTCTAATTTTCAATAAATTATTTCATAGAATCATAGTAAAACTTAAAATTGTTTCTTCCACTATTTTTTACGTTATACATAGCAATATCTGCTTTTCTGATTAAAGTATGAATTTCCCTTCCATCTTTAGGATAGATGCTTATTCCCATGCTCAAAGTAATACTAAAATTAATGCTTTCCACATAAAAGCTTTTCAATGCGATATTTTTAATACTATCTGCTAATTTAGCTATATCCTTTTCCTTTGTTCTATCCATTACCAAAACAACAAATTCATCTCCACCATTCCTGCACATAATATTTTTATTACCAATTATACTTTTCATTTCGGCAGAAAAACTTTTTAATAATTTATCTCCTATTTCATGTCCAAAACTGTCATTTATGTTTTTAAATCTATCTAAATCTATAAAAAATACAGCCATAAATTTATCATGTTTTTTAGATACAAAATTAAAATTTTTTTCTACTACACACATTTTAGGCAGACCTGTTAACAGGTCATGATATGCCATATATTCAATGGTATTTCTAGTCTGCCTATTCTCTGTAATATCCTCAATATTAAATAGAATACTAAACAATTTTCCATCATCATCTACTATAGGATCTATCTTCACCATATGCCAACAAAATTCACCATATTTATTATTCCCTTGTAATTCTCCTTGCCACTGTGTCCCACTACTTATATGTTCAATAATTGATGGATATTGATCATTAAAGGTATAATAGCAATCTAGATTTCCAAAGTTTTTATTTCTTATATCATCAAAACTTCTATTTACAAAATTTAAAAACCTTCTGTTAGCATACTTTATATTAAATACATTGTCTGTTATAACCACTATCCCAAAACTTTTATTTATAGAATAAATAAGTATTTGCAGTTCTTCTTCTATTATTGTCATCTTATTTTTTAGACTTTCATTTATTTCGCTCATATCACCATCCCCTTTTGATAGAAGACTATAATATATAATAATATGATTGCTTTAATTGTGTGTTATTAAAATATAAAATAGCATCTATACAATTTGTATAAATGCTATTTCATATAATACTATTTTCTATTTTTCTTTATTTGTTTAATAAGAAGAATCATTATAAAAATAAATAGTAATACAAAAATTGGTGTTGAACCATAATATATTATCTTATCGAGTTCCATTATATATCATCCTCTCAAACAATTATGTTTAAATTTATTATCATAGGCATATTCTATAAATATAAAATATTCTATATTCTATTGGAAAATCCTTTATTTTCTCCAATAATAATAGTATTATTTTTATTATATCCCATACTTTACGAATACCAAAGTTAATAATTTCAAGTTTATTTATAATACTTTAGGAGGTGAATACGCTATGAAGACTACTCTATACTGGATATTTGCATTTAATGCTATGATCTCTATTATATTAATAGTATTGGAAAGAAAAAATCCCGAAAAAACTATTGCTTGGCTATTAGTTTTTATAGTGTTTCCACCAGTAGGTTTGTTTTTATATATTTTCTTAGGAAGAAATTGGAAAAAACATAAATTACACGATGAAACAACCATAAATATTGAAAGACTAGTTTATGAAGTGATGAAACATGTAAAAGATCATACTTACTCTCCCTTAATAGAATTGCTATCAAAAAATAGTGAGTCTCCTCTTTTTAACAATAATAGCATAAAAATTTTTAAGGATGGCAGCGAAAAATTTTCTACTTTAAAAGAGGAACTTTTAAAGGCTAAAGCTCACATTCATATGGAATACTATATACTAAAAAGTGATGGAATTGGTAATGAAATAAAAGATATTCTTATAAAAAAATCTTTAGAAGGTATTGATGTAAGAATAATTCTTGATAGGGTAGGCTGTATAAAATTAAGTAAAGAATATATTAATGAACTAAAAGAAGCAGGAGTAGACGTAGTACAATATTCCTATTTTCTAGCTCCTCTGCTCAGAAAGATTAATACCCAGATTAATTATCGCAATCATCGAAAAATAGTCGTAATTGATGGAAAAGTTGGATTTATAGGAGGTATAAACATAGGTGATGAATATATAGGAAAAAGTAAATTGGGATACTGGCGAGACACGCATATAATGGTTAAGGGTGACTTCGTATATGGACTTCAAGCAGTATTTTTAGATGACTTTGCTACAATAAAGGAAGCTAATAAAGAATTTTTTTATTATGGAGACAATTTCGAGGGATTTTTTCCAGAAACAGAAGATACTGAAGGGAAATTAATGCAACTTGTGAAAAGTGGACCTGACTCAGAGTTTCCAGCTATTGAACAATCCATTATAAAAATGATCAACATGGCAAAAGAACATATATATATAACGACTCCATATTTTATTCCTAGCGAAACTATATTAAATTCATTAAAAATTGCCGCTCTAAGTGGAGTTAAAGTTCACATACTGTTCCCATCAAGATATGACCACATCATTGTTCATTTTGCTTCTAGAACATATCTAGAAGATTTAGTTAGAAACGGTATAATGATTCATCTTTATAATCCTAAAGGTTTTATACATGCGAAAACCACCTCTGTAGATGGAAAAATATGCACTATAGGTACTGCAAACATGGATATCAGAAGTTATGTACTCAATTATGAAATAAACGCAGTAATTTATGATGAGGAAACTACAGAGCAGCTTGAAAGTTTATTTTTTGAAGATTTAAAGCAAAGTAAGAGAGTAACAGAGGAATATTTCAATAACATTTCTCCTTTAATTAAATCATTAGAAGCATTCTGTAGAATTTTTTCATCTATGCTATAGTAAAAAAATTGGAGTTATTGCACTATATAGTGCAACAACCCTAATTTTAATTTGTAGATGTCTGTCCATTGCTTTGAGAGCCTTGTCCATTATTTTTACGGTTAAAATTTCCTCTCACTTTTTGCATAACTGCATCAGCTTGGGCTTGTGTGATTGTCCCATCACTTACTAACTTACTTAAAGGATTAGTTCTTTGTCTATTTTGATTATTGCCCTGCTGATTATTCTGATTGTTATTTTGTGTATTATTCTGAGATTTTCCTTGATCATCCTTTTTTCCAGTATTAGTTGTAAGTGCTTCTAAAATTTTATCAGACTGAGCTTGTGTTATAGTACCCGCGGTTACAAGTGCTTTAAGGTTATCCTGCATCCTTTGTTTCATTTGGGCAGGATCAGGTTTTTTACTATTTTGTGTAGTATTATTAGCTGCTTGAGCTGTATTGTTATCATTACTCTTACTTTGACAACCCGCAAACAAAAATACAGACATGCTAACAGCCACTAAAGTAACCATTGTTTTGCTAAAAAAATTACTTTTTTTCATTCTTACTAACTCCTTTTAGATTAATAATAAAATTATAATTCATTTAAATTAACTCGTAACACCTCTTTTTTAAATATTAACTTCCATAATTATATAATTGGTTTGTGACAATCTTGTGACAACTTCATGACTACAATGTTACTATTTTTCAGACTTCGGTAAGTTTTACAATTAAATAAAAATAAACCTTTATAAAACTTCTAAACTTTATAAAGGTTTATTTTTTAACTAATACATTCAAAGTTATGCAGACATTTTTTAAAATAGCATATATAGGTACTACTGCAAAAGCAGCAAAAGGCCCTCCTATTCCTATTGCTCCTATTACCAAAAAGATATCTGTCAAAGGGTGTATTTTCATAGATTTAGACATTACTGCAGGTACTATAACTCTTCCTTTTAAAGTCTGTACAATAATGAACATAATGAAAAACTTTAAGGTCACACTTACTCCCATACTTAATGCTATAACTCCTGGAATTATCATTGATATAAAAAAACCTACAAAAGGTATAAATGCAAGAATGAAAGTTATCATAGAAAGTAATAGAGCATCAGGTATTCCAATAATTTTATAACCTAAAAGTATCATTAAACTTAAATATAGCGCTACCTTCGCTTGCCCATTAACATAATGGCTTAATATATCATCACTTTCATTCAATATTTTATATGCCTTATTTTTATATTTTTCAGGAATAAAAAATAATATTCTGTCTTTAAATTTATTACCATCCTTTAACATATAAAACACTATAACTATAATAAGAAATACTATGGAAAAAGTATTCATAAAATATCCTAAAATCATTTTAAAGCTTTTACCTATTTTTCTGACATAAACCTTAACCATATCAGCTAATAAAGAATATATCTCATTAACATTTACAAATCTATTAACCCAATTTATAAATCCATCTACTTGATCTTTATCGTTTATAATAGTCATAAGCTGATTAAATATATCATTAAACTGCTTGTGAGCATATTTTGAGAAATATGCTAGCAGTCCAGTCAATATAAAAGTACATATGGTAAGAGAAAGCAAGCTTGCTTTTCCTCTACTAATACCTTTTTTAATAAATATGTTGTTAAGAGGTCTTATTAGATAAAACAAAAGTACAGAAACAATTAATGGAATTATAAATGCTTTAGTTAGTACTATCACAAGCTTACATATAAATTGAATTTTCCCCAAAAGTATAAATGAAATTAGTATTAAATTTATTGTAATCAGAATACAAATTAATCTGTTATTACTTATAAATATCAACTCCTTAATGACTAAAAAAATTATTTTGTTACCCCTATTGTAAACATGTTTGTAATCATTTATTCTGTAAAAGTTTCGTTAATTGAAAAAACAGACAGAAAACTCTCTGCCTGTTTTTTTATATTATTCTATCTTTACTTCCCTCTTTAATTAACCCTTTGCGATATGCAATAAGAAGTTTTTCTAAATCCGCTATTTGCTCTCTAAGTTCCTTCCCTATGTCTGTATCCTCAACTCTTTTTCTTCTTGTTACATGCTCTAATATTATTGTGGATGAAAGTATATCCTTATCTTCCTTTATAGCATTTTTAATAGCAGCAAAAGGCTCATGTGAGGTAAGAAGCAGTCCATAAGAGTTGTAAATCAAGGTATATCCAGCAATACCTGTTTCTGGTTGATAGGCTTTGCAGAAACCTCCGTCTATTACAAGAAGCCTTCCATTGGCTTTTATTGGACTTTCCCCTTCTTTTGTCTTCACAGGAATATGACCATTTATAACGTGATCAGTTTCAGGATTCAAATTAAACTCAAGTAATACATTTTTACACACTTCAACATCATCTACATATTTATAATAATAATCTTTTTTCTCGTAATGTGTTGATTTATCATCAATAAAATATCTTTCAAAAGTAGTCATTCTTTCCTTACCGAATACTGGGGAATAAGGGCCACACCATAAATACCACATCATGTCCATTCCATATTTTTTGCACTGTATATCATCTTTAAAGAAATATGAATCTCTCGCCACACGGTCTATTCTATCTAACAACGCTTTTCCACTATATTTAATGCTTCCTATTTTCACTTCTTTAAAGCTTCCATCTTCATTTAACGGAATACATCCGTGAAATAAAACATTAGAATTACAAACTAAATATATGCTTCCTTTGCTATAAAGAAACTTTATATGTCTTTGAAGCTTTTCACTATTAATAAAAGAGCGGGTCAACTTTTCTAACAAATCATTTTCTCTTTCAGTTAGTTTATAAGGGTCATTCCAATCAACAGTCGGGAAACTTATATCATTTAACTTATAGGTTTTTCCGTATAAATTGATTTCTCCTTTTTCTATATCTATTTTATCTAAAAGTAGCCTATCGTCCATTTGACATTCAGGATGCCTTTTAATTATGTCTCCTTCAACTTTAAACTGCAATATAGATATAGCTTTATGCATTTTAGCAAGAAGAAGCATTTCATTTTCATTTATATTTTTATCCAAAGTTCTAGGCATAAATTTTTCACAAGGGTCGTCCCCATAAAACTCTATGGCAAAAGTAGCCAGTGGAAGAAGATTGATTCCATAGCCATCCTCTATCGTCCTAAGATTTGCATATCTTAATGCTATTCTAAGTGCATTACAAATACATGCTTCACACCCTGCAGCAGCACCCATCCATAGAATATCGTGGTTTCCCCATTGAATATCTACAGAATGATGTTTCATTAAAGCATCCATAATAATATCCGCACCTGGACCTCTATCATAAATATCCCCTATTATATGAAGCCTATCAACTACAAGTCTTTGAATAACACTGGCTATAGCTACGATGAACTCTGCTGACCGATCTATATCTATAATAGTTTTTATAATTCCATTATAATATGCTTGTTTATCAACTCTATCATCTTGTTCATGAAGCAATTCTTCAATTATATATTCAAAATCATCTGGAAGAGCTTTTCTAACCTTGGAACGTGTATACTTTGAACATACATTTTTACAAAGCTCTATAAGTTGATAAAGAGTTATCTTATACCAATCTTCAAGATTTTTTTCCTTTTGTTTAATTATTTCTAACTTTTGTTCTGGATAATAAACTAAGGTAGCAAGGCTTGCCTTCTGCTCTTCTCTCAGTGAGTTTCCGAATACATCATCTATTTTTCTCTTTATTACTCCAGAGGCATTTTTTAGCATGTGAGTAAAAGATTCATTTTCACCATGAACATCGCTTATAAAATGCTCCGTTCCTTTGGGTAAGTTTAAAATAGCCTGCAAATTTATTATTTCTGTACTCGCACTTGATATTGTTGGGTATTGATGTGCTAATAATTGAAGATATCTTAAGTCTTTTTCTATTATCTCTAAGTTATTTTCGTCATAGAAAATCATGTTAACCTTCTCCTTTAAGAATATTAATATAACCAGCATTAATGATATACTATATTGTCTTTTTCTCGAAATAACATATATTATAATAACTATTATACAATTAGTATAACACATATGTGTCTAATAAAACAATTTACTTTTTTGAAATATAAGCCTAATTTTAAGCGACTTTTTTGCTTATTCATATTATTTTAGTTCTTATACTAAAATAGTTAACTAAACATTTATTTAATTAAATCTCACTATACAATAACATATTTTCAATTATATTAAATATAATTGAAAATATTCATTTAATTACAATTTAAAAGTTATATAGTTTATTTCAAAACAAGTATATCTAAATATTATTAATCACCTGTTTCTTCTAATATAATTTTCAGAAAATTTTAAATAAATATTGATTTCCGACATTTGTATGCTATAATAAATATATACAAATTAAAGTTTGTTTTTTACTGGTTTTATCAAAATTATTTTAGGACTCTCCCCCTAAAATATAAGAATTTTTTTCAATATTGCAAAGATACTTATGCACGTTATATTAATTCTTGAATATTAACAGAGTAAAAATTGCATTTAGATCATTTTTGTTTATAAAAGAGTTTCCAGCTGGATTAGCTAGAAACTCTTTTTATTGAATTCATGGTATTTTCCCCATTAGTCTCTTTTAAGTTAGCCCTGTTTATTTGGTCTCGTGTTGAAAAAGTCAAATTATAAAAAAAGAGACTGTCTCACAATGAATAAATACACATCATGAACAGTCTCTAATAATTTACTCTTCCATAATTTTTTCTTTTAATATTTTTTCCAACTTACCAATATCTCCTTTATCCATAGAGTCTACGTCCGTTAACTTGTAATCTAATCCCATTCTCTTATATTTCTCCACACCTAGTGTATGATATGGAAGCAGTTCAATTTTTTCTACATTTTTTATATTTTTGATTATTTGAGCGAGTTTTCTTATGTGTTCCTCAGAAGCTGTTATTCCTGGAACAACTACATGTCTTATCCATAACTTAGTATTAGCCTTCTGAACTGATTCCAAAAATTCATCAAATCCATTTTTACTTTGTCCAACTAAATTCTCATATCCTTTGTTATCTACATGTTTAATATCTAGTATAACTAAATCCACATTTTTCAATATTTCATCATAGTATTTTTTAATTCCGTATCCTGCAGTGTCAATAACTGTATGAATTCCAGCTTCTTTACATAACTTTAGCGTTTCTCTGAGAAACTCTGGCTGCATTAAAGGTTCTCCACCTGAAAAAGTAACGCCTCCATTATTCTTAAAATAAGGCTTAAATCTAATTATCTTTTTAAGCAGCTCCTGTGGTGTCATCTCAGTTCCACCGCTGAAAGCCCATGTATCAGGATTATGACAATATGCACATCTTAAAGCACATCCCTGCATGAAAACCACACATCTAATTCCAGGACCATCAACCAATCCCATGCTTTCAAATGAATGAATCCTTCCTATGGTCATATCTATCTCCACCTTTTTATTTATTAATAGTATTTGCAAATATGGGGCTGTCGCACTTAGTGAAACACGGCCCAAAATATACTTATTCTTCGAGAGATGTTTCCAAGCTTCAGCACTATAAAAAGTTTTTATATGTGCTTTCAGCCTTGGGAACATCTCTCTGCATATAAGTATATTTTCTAATGTAGTTCTTTAAGTGCAACAGCCCCTATTGTTTAATTCTTTATTACATTTTTTCGTGGAATGTTCTGCTTATAACTTCTTTTTGTTGTTCTTTAGTTAATCTGTTAAAGTGTACAGCATAACCAGAAACTCTTATTGTTAAAGTTGGATATTTTTCTGGATGCTCCATAGCATCTATTAAAGTTTCTCTGTTAAATACATTTACATTTAAGTGGAAAGCACTTTGTGCAAAATATCCATCCATTAAGTTTACAAGGTTGTTTATTCTACTTTCTTCATCTTTTCCAAGTGCATCTGGTATTATTGAGAAAGTATTAGAAACACCATCCTGGCAGTATTTTCTATATGGTATTTTAGCAACAGAGTTAAGTGATGCTAAAGCTCCATTTTTATCTCTTCCATGCATTGGATTTGCTCCTGGTGCAAAAGCTTCTCCTGCTTTTCTTCCGTCTGGAGTTGATCCTGTTTTCTTACCATATACTACATTTGATGTTATCGTTAATACTGATAAAGAGTGATCTGCATTCCTGTAAGTTCTATGCTTTTTAAGCTCTACTGAGAATTTCTTTGTTAATTCTACAGCTAAATCATCAACTCTATCATCATCATTTCCGTATTTAGGGAAATCTCCTTCTATCTCGAAATCAACTGCTATTCCCTGTTCATTTCTTACTGGTTTAACTTTCGCAAACTTTATAGCACTTAAAGAGTCAGCTGCAACAGATAATCCTGCAACACCAAAAGCCATAAATCTCTTTACTCTTGTATCGTGAAGCGCCATTTGTCCTGCTTCATAAGCATATTTATCATGCATAAAGTGGATTGTATTCATTGTATCCACATATAGTCCCGCCACATATTCAAGAACCTTATTGTAGTTTTGCATTACTTTATCGAAATCAAGAACTTCGTCTGTTATTCTTTCTATTCCTGGAACTACTTCTATTAAGCTGCCATCCTTAGATTTTTTCTTTTCATCTACTCCACCATTTATAGCATAAAGCAATGATTTAGCTAGGTTTGTTCTTGCTCCAAAGAACTGCATTCTCTTTCCCATTTCCATAGCTGATACACAGCAAGCTATAGCATAGTCATCTCCGTATATTGGTCTCATTATGTCATCATTTTCGTATTGAATAGAATCTGTCTTTATGGACATTTCTGCACAATATTTCTTAAAGTTCTCTGGAAGCTTATCTGCCCAAAGTACTGTCATATTTGGTTCTGGTGCTGGTCCTAAGTTTGTTAGTGTGTGTAAAAATCTGAAAGCTGTTTTAGTAACAAGTGATTTTCCATTCACACCAACTCCACCTATAGATTCTGTTATCCAATTTGGATCTCCTGCAAACAAATCATTGTACTCAGGAGTTCTTAAATGTCTTACCATTCTTAGTTTTATAACAAACTGATCTATTATTTCCTGTGCTTCGGCTTCTGTTATAGCTCCATTTTGAAGATCTCTTTCTATATATACATCTAAGAAAGTAGTATTTCTTCCAAGAGACATTGCTGCTCCATTATTTTCTTTTACTGCTGCTAAATATCCAAAGTATACAAATTGAACTGCTTCAACAGCATTTGAAGCTGGTTCTGACATATCTATTCCATAGGATGCAGCCATTTCTTTTATTTCTTGTAGAGCACGAATTTGCATTGAAACTTCTTCTCTTATTCTTAAAGTTTCATCACATGAGCCTTTTATTTCTTTTAAATCTTTTTTCTTTTGTGCTGCTAAGAAGTCTATTCCATAAAGAGCTATTCTTCTATAGTCACCTATTATTCTTCCTCTTCCATAAGCATCTGGTAGTCCTGTAAGTAAACCTACAGTTCTAGCTTTTCTCATTTCATCTGTATATGCATCAAAAACTCCCTCATTATGAGTTTTTCTATATTTCTTGAAATCTTCGTTTAACTTTTCATCCATCTTAAAGCCATATTCTTCAAGTGATTGTTCAACCATTCTCATTCCACCGAATGGATTCATTATTCTCTTCAATGGGGCATCCGTTTGGTATCCTACTATAACCTCTTTGTCTTTATCTAAATATCCTGGTTTAAAGTTGTTTATACCAGAAAATATCTTGGTTTCAACATCCATAACACCTTTTTTAATTTCTTCAACAATAAGAGTTTCAGCTTTGTCCCATAATGCTTTTGTTTTATCTGTTGGATTTGCTAAAAAGCTTTTATCTCCATCATACATTGTATAGTTCTTTTGTATAAAATCTCTTACATCGATTTCTTCTGACCATTTTCCTGTTTGAAATCCTTGCCATTGTTTTTTCATTTTACATCTCTCCTCAATAAAAGCTATATTTTAACTATATATTAGATTTAATTACAATAATTTTAGAAATTTAAATCTGTTATTTATTTATGTTTCTATTATATATTGTTTTTCAAACTGTATCAATATGTTTTTTGTCTTGATTTTAAGCGAATTATCGCAAATAAATTAGTACAGTCATTTTTACTGTACTAATTCTTTTCTTTTCTATTTAATTCAACAAAATTTTTTATTTTTTTCATTTAGCGAAATTTAGAAGACCCCTAAAGCAATACTTAATGCTTTAAGGGCCTTACTAATTAAATAGACCTGGCAATCTCTTACCAGGTCATTCCATGTGCTTCTTTATCAATTAACTCGAGTCTAAATAACACTTCTTTTAACTTTTTCATATCTATAGGCTTCCATGCATATGCATCACAGCCAATTTCATAAGAATCTAGAACTAGTTCTTTATCATTTAGTGCTGTAGTCATAATTATCTTTACCCTTGAATCTCCACTTATATCTTTCTCTTTTTCTATATTCCTTATTGTTTTTAAAACCTTCATGCCATCTAACCTTGGTATCATAATATCAAGACATATGAGATTGTATGGTTTTTTTTCTCTATGCGCTGTTAAGAATAAATCCAAAGCCTCTAACCCATCAATAGTCATATCACATTCACCGTATTGCGAAAGGAATTTTTGCAACAGTTTCCTTGACACTGGGTCATCTTCTACTATTAGAAACCTCATCCTACCACCTCCTTTAAAAAAATTCATTATACAAAACAATGTATTATTATGTTATCTATATTTAGTACTAATATATGAACATATAACTTCAGGTATTTTATTTAAAGTCAATTGTTTAGTTACAGCTCCTATATTAAAAGCTACCATCGGCATTCCATAAACCACACTGCTTTTCTCATCCTGTCCTATAGTAAATGCATTTTTCCTTTTCATTTTTAACAGCCCTTTAGCACCATCATAACCCATACCTGTAAGTATAACTCCTATTGCATCTTTTCCTGCACATTCTGCTACCGAATCGAACAATACATCTACCGATGGACAATGTCCATTTACTTTATCACCCTTAATACATCTCACATAAAAACTATTTTTATCTTTTGCAATACTCATATGAAAGTCTCCAGGAGCAATTAAAACTCTTCCTTCTTTCACAGCATCTCCATTTTCAGCTTCTTTTACCTCCATAAGACACGATTGGTTTAACCTATCAGCATACATTTTTGTAAACTTTGGAGGCATATGCTGAGTAACTACTATACCCGGCATATTTCTGGGAAATGATTTTATTATTTGAAAAATTGCCTCTGTCCCACCAGTAGACGCTCCTATTGCTATTATTGGGTCTCCCCTACGGTTTCTGATATCTGTATTTATTTGTTGTGAATTATAGTAATTTTTCATCAAACTTATTTGAGCTGTAGACGCAATTTTTATTTTTACGATAAGTTCATTAAAAAATGTATTCATCGAACTTGGATTTTTAGCTTCAGGTTTAGTGACAAAATCCACTGCACCAGCTTTTAAAGCATCAAAAACATTGCTACTTACTGCACTTACTACAACTACGGGAAGTGGGTATTGCGGCATAAGTCTTTTTAAGAATTCTATACCATTCATCTTAGGCATTTCCACATCCAACGTTAATACATCTGGTTGAAGTTCAATTATTTTGTCTCTTGCATCAAAGGGATCTGATGCTGTACCAACAACCTCAATTCCCAAATCTTGTCCGATAGCTCTTGCTAAAGTCTCTCTAAAAAGTAGGGAATCGTCTATTATAAGTACAGTGACTTTTTTTCTGGTTTTCATAATATCTATCCTTTCTGATAAACAGCTGGCATTATATATTTATAACCTGTATCATTTTTATTAATGAATTCTGAATGTCCAATAAAAAGATATCCTCCCGGTTCAGTAAACTGATAAAACTTTTCAATAAGCTCTTTTTTCGTCTTTTCATCAAAGTATATCATAACATTCCTACAAAAAATTATATGAAACTTTTTCTTAAATGGAAAAACTGGCTCCATTAGATTAAATACCCTATAAATAATTTCATTTCTAATTTTATCAGATACTCGATAGCTTTTGCTATCAATTCTATTAAAATTATTGTATTTCCAAGAGGTTGGTAGATTTTCGATTGCCTCTAAAGAATATATTCCTTCTTTCGCCTTTTCAAGTGCATTTACAGATATATCTGTGGCAAGAATTTTTGTGTCCCATATTTTTTTACAATCGCCCAAAAACTCTGAAATAATCATAGCCAATGTATACGGCTCCTCTCCTGTTGAGCATCCGGCACTCCATACCCTCAAATCACGATCCTTTATAGAAGCTATAATACTAGGCAATGCTTTATTTTTAAGATAATTAAAATGATCTGCTTCACGCATAAAAAAAGTGTGATTTGTAGTTAACTTATTAACTAAAGTGGTTATCTCTCTTCCGCTGCTATCATTAACCGCATAGTTAATATATTCATCAAAACTTGAAAATCCCTTTTCCGATATATAGTTTCCTAATCTTCCTTCTATTAATATTTTTTTATTAATTAAATTAATACCATAATTAGACTTCATATATTGAACTAAGTATTTGAATTCCTTTTCCTTTATTTGCATTATATTAACCACCTTAAATATAACTATTAGGTTACTCATTAAAAGTAACCTTGTAGCAAATCTCCTATCTTTTAATATTTTCCAAATTCTGAATTACTCAAATCTATTACAGGTTTAGTCGTAGCGCATGCTACTTCACCCCAACCATTTATAATATTTCTTGAAACTTCAATATTTGTTCCCATACCAGGATTTACTTTATGCTTATTCAGTTCATAACCTTTAGAAACGCCAAAGTTTCTCTTAAGTTTAAATTTGCCAACCATTTCACTTAATATCTCCGCTTGGCTTGTAAGCTCTTCGCTAGCTGATGCACTTTCCTCTGCTGTTGAAGAATTATTTTGAACAACTGCCGATACCTGTTCTATTCCTTTATTGATTTGTGAAATTCCTGTAGCCTGCTCATTAGATGCTGTAGAAATATCCCCTACCAAGTTTGCAGCTTTTTCTATTCCAGCTACAATCTTATCAAGTGCTGCTGCTGTTTCGTTTGCAATTTTAGTACCAAATTCTGCCTTGCGAATTGAACCTTCAATCATTACTGTAGTTTCTTTTGCAGCATTAGCGCTTCTTTCAGCAAGGTTTCTCACTTCCTCAGCAACCACTGCAAAGCCTTTTCCATGTTGCCCGGCTCTTGCTGCTTCTACTGCT
>NZ_JAEEGC010000005.1 GCF_019207025.1 Clostridium thailandense
CTAAGTGCGACAGCCCCTTTGCTTATTTAAAATTTAATCACCCCAATATTCTTCCGCCTCTTCTTCCATCTTAGTTAGTCTTTTATAATAATCTGGATATTCATTTAAATGAGCGAGAGTTATTTTTCCAGTTATGATAGGATCATCATTAGTTATGTTAGTAAACAGATTAACAGTTCCATGCTCCAATTCAACGTTTAATCCAATTCTAAATTGTTCCACATCAAACTTATCAAATTTAATATTCAAATACTTAGCAATCCATACAGCTTCTTCTGTGGTAAAATTTTTTTTAGGAGAACTCCTTTTATCATTACACCTCATCGCATTACGGAAATACTGACATCTATACATATATACCTCCATAAAAAATAAATATTACAATATATTATGTGTAAAAAATTATTTTGGCACATAATATATTGCGATATCTTATTTTCCTGTAAGATCCGCCTTTGACATTCCATTACCTCTTTCATTACCGTCCATTCTAGGACCTCCGTTCATTCCTAGACCACCAGGCCCGCCATTCATTCCACCGCCACCGTTCATCCCTCGATTACCATTCATTCCTTGACCGGAACCAGTATGAGTTATATTTTGAGCAGTAATTGCTGTACAAGAACTAAGTGACATGGAGCAAATAGCTAGCACCATAATTATAAATATCTTATATATCATTTTTCGCATATTCTATAACCTCTTTCTGAGTGGTATTGGATTGAGAAAAATATTTTTTCAATATAAAGTCATATACATCTTTAAATCCCATATACGATAAAATTATTAATAATGGATATACTGGATAAATATATCTGGACTTAATTTCCCATAAAATATAGAATCCAATAAACCCTAAAATCACTAAAATTAAAAACACTTCATCAAACCTTTTAGCTTTTATTCCACTTATCAATCTAACAAAAATGAAACAATACATTAGGAAATTCATTACATATAATATCCAGAGTAATCCACTTCTATATTGTGAATTTCCTTTAAAGAGATCAGTAGCAAAGGTAGTATAACTATAGCCGCCCATTACCATACCCCTTCCCTGACCTCTATTAAAAGATGATTGAACGCCAATGCCATATCTCTCAACCTGGTATGTTCCTTCCGTCCAGGTCCATGTAATCTTCTTATAATACATTTTTGCTATGTCACTAAAGGTCATGTTTGATAACTTATTTTTAATTTCTTCCTTAAACAATTCTGTACTTTTTTCTTTATTATAGTTTCCCTGTCTTTGATATATATTATAGCTTTGCATATCATCCCAAAATCCAAACTTGTCCTTACTTATGCCCATGTTTAGCCACATATATATAGGTGCAGAATTTTTATTGACGGATTCAGTTACAATATTGGTCCCTTTTAAAACAGCATTTTGAGCCCAGCCTGGAACATTGAATAACACAGCCAGTATACATAGAGAGGTTATTACCTTTTTAGCTCCAATTTTCTTTATACTTAGCAAAATATAGATTACCGAAGCTATTAAAACAATAACTCCTACACTTCTAAAATAGTTTCCTATTGCTAAGGAAACAGAGGCGCCAATAATATACTTAATAGATTTTTCTTTTACAAATTTTATTGCAAAATATATAGCAGTTGTAAAAAATGCTGTAGCTATAATATCATTATATATAAAATTACACATAAATAATGATGGTATATATGTTGCAGCAAATACTAAGACACCATAGTCATTTTCTTCTGACTTATAATTTATCTCTTTATATATTAAGTAAATCATTAAAGTTATAACAAGAGAAAATAGTATATTAAAAATCTTTATAACTAGATAGTTATCTGGAAATACAGCTAGTAATGTTTTCAAATATAATACGATGGAAAAATTAAAAGGAAACATATAAAGATATCCTCCAGTTTGAAATGAGGAATAATCTTTGTTATATAACATGTTTAAGGCCAGTGAAAGTACCGTTTGAGAATCATCTGTAGGCAGTCTGGTAAACAAAAATATAATAACTATTTGAATAACAAAAGAAAACAGCAGCGTCACTGGAATTACGACTTTTTTACTGTACTTATTAAGTTTTAAGCACAACTTATACAAAGCTATACTAAATAAACCTAGTGCCACTATAAGAAAAATAAAAATACCAAGCTTTTGCTTTTCTAAGACTGGAATATCGCCATATACAAAATAATTATACTTAGCTCTAATAAAAAATGATGATGCGATAAAAAGTCCTATAAAGAAAGTAAATATTAGATATATTATTTTTTTAACTAATCCTAACATATAAAAACCCCTCTGCAGTAATTTATTATCTATCTACTAACCTTGTCTGTAAAAAAATTTAATCCTTTCATTATCAAATTTATCTCCTCCACTGAACTTATTTGATAAATCTATTTTAATTTATTACTTTAATGGTTTTTTCACAAAATCATGAACAATTTATTAATTTTTTATGAGATTCTTGAATTTTTAATGGTGCTGTCCTTCTTTAGCTTGACAAATAGAAAATAGAGGTATAAAATAAGTTAGAATTCTAACTATATGAAAGGTGATATTTATGACATATGACGAATTACACGAATTACATGACTTGTTGTTTAAAACCATGGGCTTGTTCCATGAAAAATTTATCCGTCGATTTTGTAGAGAAAGCGAAAAATGTCCTGGACTTAAAAAGAACCATACTATAATTATTGGTTTTCTCTATCAAAATAAGATTCTTACTGCTACTGAAATTGCAAAGATGCTAAATATGGAGAAGGGCAGTTTAACCACTTTAATTGATCAGTTACAAGAATTAGGTTTAGTTATTCGCTATGAGGATACTAATGACCGACGAAAATCCCTCATATCCCTTACAGATTTCGGAAGAGCAACAATGGAAGATATGATGAAAGTATCTATTCAGCGTATGAATGAAATCCTAGGCAATGCTGATACCGATGAAGTATTAAAATTTGTTGACAGCCTCAGATATGCTGTTGAATTTATGCAAAAAAATTAAGAAGGTGAATAAAAAAAAATGAATAGCACAATCGAACTTAGAGATGGAAAGATTAGTACTTTACTATGGAAGTTTTCCTGGCCAGCTGTTATCGCCATGCTGGTAAATTCTTTATATAATATTATTGATCGTATATTTGTAGGACGTGGTGTAGGCTCACTTGCTATTGCTGCCACAACTGTAGCTTTTCCTATCATGCTTATTCTTCTAGCAGTATCTGTGTTAATTGGTGTTGGTGCAACATCATTAATATCCATCCGACTAGGAGAAAAAAATCCGGAAGAAGCTGAAAAAATCGCTGGCAACGCAACTTTATTATTAATCATATTGCCAATGTGTATCAGTATTATTTATTTTCTTTTTACCGATCCCATTCTAACATTTTTTGGAGCTAGCGCTGAAGTTCTACCTTATGCAAAAGACTTTACGCATATTATAATGCTAGCATCATCCTTAGGTTCTATAAGCATGGGAATGGTTAACTTTATTAGAGCTGAAGGTAACCCTCGAATGGCCATGTATACCCAGGTAATTGGAACGTTGATTAATGTAGTCTTAAATTATACTTTCGTCATGAAATTAGGCTTTGGGATTAAAGGCTCTGCACTTGCAACCATCTGTGGTCAAATATTTTCATCAGCTTGGGTCTTAAGTTATTTTCTCTTTGGACCTAGCCTTCTAAAAATACGTCTAAAGAATCTCAGACTTCAGAAGAGTTTAGTTGTTAGTATCGTATCCATTGGCTTTGCCCCTTTTGCTATGCAATTAGCCAACAGTATGCAAAATATCATCTTAAACAAAGCGCTAATGACCTATGGTGGAGATATGGCACTATCAGCTATGGGCATTGTTGGAAGCATATCCACATTAATGTTTATGCCTATTCTTGGTATCAGTCAAGGTGCCCAACCAATCATCGGTTTTAATTATGGTGCCCGGCAGTTTGATAGAGTAAAAGAAGCCTTGAAAAAAGCGGTAATTGTTGGTACTGTCATAGCAGTAACCAGCACTGCAGTGGTACATCTATGGCCAACTCAAATCGCCAATATGTTTAACAACAACAACCCGGAATTAACCAAATTAACTGCTCATGCAATGTCAATCTTCTTTTTAATGTTTCCGGTAGCTGGCTTTCAAATTGTATGTTCCCAATACTTCCAGGCAGTTGGTAAGCCTATTCAATCCACAATTCTGGGTCTATCTAGGCAGTTATTTTTATTGATTCCACTATTACTGATATTGCCACGCTTTTGGCATATCGAGGGTGTATGGAGAACTCCACCTATAGCTGATATTTTAGCTGCTCTTATAACCGCCTGTGTTGTATTCGTGGAAATGAAGCACATAAAAGAAAAAGAGTTGCTTCAAGCTGATGACTTCGAAGAAATCATCCTTGAAAGATAAATATTCTTGAAATATAGCAATTGTACCTAAATTTAATGCTAAGTGGCTGTTGCAAGCAACAGCCACTTTTTACATTTTAATCAAATCCAAATCAAGTTCAAAATGTTTCTTAAGCACTTTATTAAACTCATCCTCATTCGATATCTTTGTCTCGGAAATCTGACCATTCTTAGCAACCTTAAAACACTCATCAGTTAATGTAATTCTTCCTTCCTTTATTGGCTTTGTACAAAATTTCATTTTTGTAAACCATGAATCAGGATATGTAGAAGTAAAATGGCTTGACATAACATAATCTACTGGATAGCACTCATCCAAGGTAAAAGCATACATATAACTATATTTATCTTCCACTTTATTTTGCAGCATATACCCAAATTTAGAGTCTTTAAGAAGTCGATAGGTATCTCCAGATTGCTGTTGTTCTATTCCTTCCTCCAATAATAAAGGTTCAGTAATGCCATTTCTTCCAAAGCCAACATCCACTAGCCACCTCTTGTCATCGATTTCCACCATCAATACCTGATGTGTTTTGGCTGAATAGAAAGTACCTTCTACTTCTACTCTAGCTAATAGGTCTGTTACTTTAAATCCCAATTCCTTAAGAACAAAAGAAAATAAGCCATTCATTTCAAAGCAATAACCGCCTCTTTTATTTTCTACAATTTTCTTATATAAAGACTCTCTATCAAGCAAGATTGGCTTTTTATAGTACACATTTAAGTTTTCAAAAGGTACATTCAAAGTATGAGATTTATGTAAGTTATAAAGAGTTTCAAAGCAAGCATCAATTTTTCCTTCATATTTTATTCTCTCAAGATAAGAAATGATATTAAAATTCTTTGACACGATTATTCCCCCATTTAATTAAATTGAAGGGGCTGTTGCACTTACCTACGGCCGACACTTAACTTATATTCCGGAATATATTGCAACAGCGCCCTTTTAATTGTATTTTAAATTAAGTTATCTTCTTTTAATAATTTAAACAGTGTTGGATCAAAATTGAATTGTTTAATTAAAGCTTTAACCTCAGCTAAAGCTTCTTCTCTTTTCTCCCTAGATACATTACTCTTCACTGCTCTAATTAATATGTTTTTAGGTGAATGGGCTATATCTATGAATTCTAAAAGCTGAGTTTTATAACCTAAATATTCTAGTAAATTCGCCCTAACAGCATCGGTCATAAGTGCTGCTGCTCTTTCCTTAACTATTCCATACCTTGTTAGTATAGATAGAGTTTCTGCTTTCATTTGTTCATTAAGCTCATGCTGGCAGCAAGGAACAGAGAAAATCATTTTAGTATTCCACTTTATAGCATTATATAATGCATAATCCGTTGCTGTGTCGCAAGCATGTAATGTAATCACCATATCTACCTTGTTATTATACTTGAATCCATTTATATCACCAATTTCAAAATGTAAATTTTCGTAGTTATACTTTTCGGCTATCTCATTACACCTTTTAATAACATCTTCTTTAAGATCTAAACCTATGATATTTACATTGATTTTTTTTATTTCTACAAAATAGTAGTATACTATAAAGGTTAAATAGGATTTCCCACATCCAAAGTCTAGAATTGTAAGTTCTTTAAAGTCACTTTTTTTAACTTCATCATCTATAATTTCTATGAATCTATTTATTTGTTTATACTTATCATATTTTGAATTAACTATTTTACCGTCCTTCGTAAAAATGCCTAAATCCATAAGAGGTTCTATAAGCATCCCCTCTTTTAGTATATAATTTTTTTCTTTATTATGACTTTTGTTTACTACTTTTATATTATCGTTTTTCTTTTTACTTAAGAAAATCCTACCTTTTTTAGATATTTTCAGGTCAAATGTATGCATACTAGACCAGGCAGAAAGCTGCTTGTAGTTTTCCTGCAAATATTCTAGTAGTTTTTCTTCTAACATATTCTCTTCAATATTTTCATGAAAAACCTGCTTATCTGTGAATTTTTCTATCTGATAATATTGTTTCTCTTTGTTCTCTCTTAAGTTAAATGCTATTTTATTGTATTTAACATCTTTATTCATTTTATTACTAATAACTATTTTTATAATTTCTTCTTCTATTATTTCATTGATTGCTCTTTTTAAATCATCCATATATTTCACTCACCTTATTGTCTATTTTAAGTATAAATTTAATCTAATCTATTATAGCATAATCCAGAACAATTTTAACATCACTACCTTAATTTATGAACTAGTTGATTATTACTTTTCAGCATCTTTTCAAAGTCTTCTTTAGATACAGGTTTACTGAATATATAACCTTGTACCAGGTCACAATTATATTCTCGAAGTATTTTTAGTTGTGAATGTTCTTCCACACCTTCTGCTACTACCTTTAAATCTATGCCATGGGCTAGCTGTATGAGTGCAGAGACTATAGCACTTTGTCTTTTATCTTCAGTAATATCATCTATAAATGATTTATCTATTTTTATATAATCTATAGGAATATCTTTCAGATAACTTAAAGATGAATAGCCTGTACCAAAATCATCGAGATAGACCTTAATGCCTAAATCTCTAATTTTATTTAACATCTTTTTATAATATCTAAAATCCTCCATAATAATACTTTCAGTTATCTCAATTTCTAACCATTTAGATTCTAATTCGGTGTCGTTTAAGATTTTTTTTATTAAATTTATAACACTATTGTTTTTTAATTGATCTACAGAAAGATTAACAGCTATAGCTAGCTTCTTATAACCCTCCTCTTGCCATTTTTTGTTTTGTAGACATACAGTTTTTATTACAATTTCCCCAATTTTTTCTATTATTCCTACTTCCTCTGCCAGCTTAATAAAAACCGTTGGAGATATAATTCCCTTTGTTGGGTGAATCCATCTAACTAAAGCCTCTGCTCCTTCTAATTCTCCTGTACTGATATTTATTTTCGGTTGATAGAATATAATGAATTCTTTATTTTCAACTGCTTCTCTAAGTTCTTTTTCCAACTCTACCCTTTCTAATATCTGCTTTCTCATGCTGCTTTCAAAAAACTTATAGTTACTTTTTCCGGAAATTTTGGCAAAACTCATAGCAGTATCTGCATTTCTAATTAATTCTTCAAGATCTTTTCCGTCTCTTGGATATATGGAAACTCCTAAGCTTGCTGATATATATACGCTCTTGTCCTCAATAGTAACACTTTTTTCTAAACTTTGTGCTAATGAATATACAAGTCCTGCAAGTTCCAACTCATTTTTAACGCTTCTTACTAATACTCCAAATTTATCAGTGGATATATGACAAAGCATATCCTTATCTTTTATATGTTCTTCTATTATGGATACAACTTTTACAATTAATTTATCTCCAAATTTATATCCTAAATCATAATTTACATTTCTAAAATCATTAATATTTATATATACAATAGCGGCAAATTCACTTTGTTCTATTAAATCAACTATTTTAGAAATGTTCTCTTTAATATAATTGAAATTAGGTATATTAGTTAAGGAATTATAGAAAGCTAGACATCTCCTTTTCTTTTCGCAATCCTCACTCTTAATACTATTACACTTATTATTACTTTTGTTGTCTATTCTAAAATTAGATTTATTATGACTTATTTCCATTTATTAGTCTCCTTTCTATGAATAGCGAGTGCCCTGAAACATACAGTACCAAATCAATCCATATATTAGTACATTATCAGACTTATATACTATAGTGCAAGTCCTAAATTTTATATTCCTTTTCTAATAAATTTATAGATATGCATTTGCATTTTGACAATTTTAATTATATAATAATAAGTATCAAATATTCCAATTTTGGATAATGGGGGGAGTTTTATTTGGTAACTGATATAAATTTCAATTTGTTAATAACTGCTATTGGTAACTGCTGCCTAGGAACTGACTACTGTGGTTCTTGTGCTAAAGAAAAGTGTCTTATAGGATTCTGTAAGCAAAATCTTTTAACCTGCTTAAAAACGGGAGAACAGTTTATAGAAGATGAAATAAATAACATTCCTATTTTTGACACAAAGGTTTTTGATCAAAACTGTGTAATTGATACTATAGGATTTATATTAAATCAATGTAAAAACTGTAATGCTTATCACGATGAAGAATGTATTATTAATATGTTAAGAAGTGCTTGTGAGGTAATATTACTTGGCAACCCAATAGATTATAATGGTAGTGTTCTTTTATACATCGATGAGATAAGGGATATTAATCCTGAAATATCTAAGGATATATATGAATCCTTCAAAAAAAATAAAAAAGAAAAGGAAGGTATATAAAAATGGAAGATATCAAATTAGCAATCGAAACTACTTTAGGCGAAACTAAAGGAACAGAGCTTGACAGGTCTGTAAAACAAACCTTCAATGGCGAAACTAAAGAAGCAGGTCTTTATGTTGCTATTGCTCGCCAGGCTCAGAGACAAGGCTATGGCGATATTGCTGAAATATTAAAAGTTTTAGCCCTTGAAGAAGTAGAGCACGCAGCAACTTGTGCCGAATTAAACGGTATGATAACAGATGATTGTTTTAAAGACATACAACAAATGCTTGAAGGCGAAGTTTTTGCCAATAACGCAAAGAGGCAGGAAGCATTAAAGGCAGATTCCCTAAATATAGAATCTGCTAAAGAGTTCTTTAATGCTGCCGCTAAAGATGAAGGGAGACATGCTAGAATATTAAAAGGAATACTTGAAAAATATGGAAAGTAAGAAAAATGCCTGCATTTTTCTTACTTTCTTTTTAAATTTATCAAACTAATTTATATATAATTTTCAAACTAACTTCTCTCTATCCTAACCTTACTGCCACCCATTCCAGCTTCTGCCGCAGTTACTATTAATTTTACCGGTACCCTGTTTTTTATTGACTCAACATGACTTATAATACCTATTGATAACTTATCATTATGAATCTTTTCTAAAGAATCCATAACAACTTCAAGCAGATTATCATCAAGGGTTCCAAAGCCTTCATCTAAGAAGAATAACTCTAATGGTGCTGTACCTTTTAATTGTATTTGAGCAGATAGTGCTAATGCTAATGCTAGGGAAGTTACAAAAGTTTCTCCACCAGACAAGGTTGATGCATCTCTTTCTTTACCACCATTTTTATAATCTCTAATTAAGAACTTACCGTTTTCATCAACTGCTAATCCATAATTGCCTGCAGTAATCTCCTTTAGTCTTTTGCTGGCTTCAAGGGATACGTATTTTAGTTGATTTGCTGCTACAAATTCTACAAATCTTTTTCCTTTGAATAATTTATCAAGGTCATCTAAAAGACTTAGTTTATAATCCAGCTCTTCTTTTTTCTCTAGAAGCTTGTTCTTTTCTAATAATCTTTCACTTATAGTTTTGACTTCTGTATCTAATTTGATTTTAGTTTCTTCTAAATTTTTTAGTATTTCATCTTTCTCATTCTTAATATTTTGTATTTTAAGCCATTGTTCTTCTGTTAAATTTCTATTATCTATTTTCTTTTTAAGACTTTCTATGGTTCCAGCTAGTCTTGCAAGAGAATTTTTATATTCTTCTATTTTGAGCTTTAATTTATCAATTTCTGTTTTAACTATAAAGTTGCGCCTAGCCTCCTCTATATCTTTAATACTTTCTTCTTTTAATATATTTTCAAGCTTTTCTTTATCATCTATGCTTCTGTCCTTTAAACTAGACAAATTACCTTGAGCAGCTATTATGCTTTTATTGCATTCATTGTACTTTTCATCTACTTCATTTTTAAGCTTTTCTGCTTCCATATATTCTTTTTCTATTTTTGTAATAGTCTGAGATATTTCTTTTTTAAGCTTATCTAAATCCTCTACATCTCCAACTTTATTCTTTATACTCTTTTCTTTTTCTTCTATGTTTTTATTCTTCTCAATAAGAGTAGTTTCCTTCCCCTTAAGTTCTTCTCTTAAATCTCCTGCTTCTTTGTTAAATCTTTCTTTTTGTGTCTGTTCTAACTTTAATTTATCTCTTAATACCTTTATTTCTTTTTCTAAATTAGCCTTTTCTTTTTCTTTTTGAATAATCTCATCATTTTTGCCCTTAAAATCTTCAATAGCCAATTCAGCTTTCAATACTGATAACTCTTCATCTACCTTTTCAAATTCTTCCTCTGTCACTTTTAAATCTTCTTGTAATTTTTTCAATTGGCTTCTATTCTGAGTTAAAATAACATTCTCTTTGTTATATTCAACGTCCAGAACATTCTTCTCCTCAGTTAAAAATTTTATTTTATTTTCTAAGGCAGTTTTTTCTGTATTATATTCACTTATATTAGCTTTTAACTTATTCAATTCACTTTGAAGAAACTCTACAGAAGTGGTCTTAAAATCTTCTCCCAGTTCATTAAGCTTCTTCTGCATTTCTTCTTCATTTTCTTCTTCTGTTTTAACGTTAGTTTGTGTCTTTATTATTTCTTCTTCTAACTTCTTATTTTTATTTTCTTTTTTGCTCAAATTTGTTTTTAATTGTTTTAAATTACTGGAATCTAGAATTTCTACATTCTCTATATGATGCTCCTTTGATCCGCATACCGGGCACGCTTCTCCCTCTAATAACGCCTCTCTCAAAGTATGTGCTAAGTTTTCAACTTCAATTTTCTTTATATTATCATTTATTTGATTAAGTTCCTGCTGCAAAGAAACCTTTTCCTTCTCCTTAATCTCTAACTCTTTTCTTAGAGTTTCAATAACATTCTTACTCTTACTTAGAGCTGCGTTATAATCCCTATGTTTATCCCATTTTTCTTTTACAAGTGATAACTTTTCTTGAAGAGTCAGTAATGTATTTTGATCTCCTGGATAAGTCTCTATAAGCTTTTCTAATGACTCCTTATTAATATGTATTAGTTCTTCTTTTTCTTTAAGCTCTTTTGATAGAACTTCACTCTTTCTTTGAGCTTCTTCAATATTTGATAATGCATTTTTAATTTCTTTAGATAGTTTATTTTTCTGCTTCATTAGGTTTTCATGATTATTTAAAATTACTATAGCTTCATTAACTTTCTTCTTGTACTCTTCAGAAATTTTTAAGGTCTCTACTTTCTGTTCCTTATCACTTATATCATTACTTACGTTATTAAGATTTAGTTCGCTCTTTTCTATTTTATCACCTGTTACTTTTAAATCTTCTTCTATCTTACTAATATTTTCTTTTAATACTTTCTTTTCTTTTATTAAGGCATTTAGTAAGACTTTTTCCTCTATTGCATCTATGACCTTCTGTTCCTTTATTTTTAAATCAGGCAATTCCTTGTCTTTCTTATTTTTAACTATATTTAATGCAGCCTCAATTTTTTCTTTATTTTCTTTTATAGTCTCTACTTTCCTTGTTAAATTTGAAAGTTCATTGTTTACAGCCTCAATTTGAGCTAAAGTATTTTCAAAGCTGTCAATATAAGGTTTAACCTTTAATGCACTTTCTCCTAGTAAAGCTTTTCTTTGACTTTTATTTATTTCTTCTTCCTTTTCTTTAAGTTCGTTCTCCCTATCTATTTGTTCTTTTAATTCCTTTTGAAGGTTCCATATTTCTTTACCCTTATTAAAACTCTCTTCTGCATCCTTCAATTCTATTTGGCATTTACCACACTTTTCTTTTATTTCTGATAAAGTCTTTGTTTTTTCTTTCAGTATTTCTTCACTAATGCCCTCATATCCTTTTAGTTCACCCTCTAGGATATCTGCCTTTTGCTTTTCTTTTCTAATTTTATTACTCAGCTTAATAGATAGGTTATCTCCGTATTTCTGAAGGTTAAATAACCTTTCTAACATATTTCTTCTCTCTCGTCCCTCTAGTTTTAGAAATTCACTAAACTTTCCCTGAGGTAAAACCACAGTTCTTGTGAAATCCTCTAATTTTAATCCAATTATTTCTTCGCACTTTTTAGTTACAGTGCTAGCTCCTTCCTCTAAAATGACTTCTTCCTCTTCTGTTATATCTATTACCTTAGCTGACTTACTTCTTATACTCCCAGTTTTACGTTCTCTTCTAAATTCCCTATCTACTCTATACCTTTTTATTTCTTTTTCACATATTCTAAATTCAAAGCTTACGTTCAAGGCATCGCAGTTTGTGTTCATAAAATTTGAGCTTTTTCTTGCCACTTCACCATATAAAGCCAAAGTAATACCATCTAATATGGTAGATTTACCACTTCCAGTAGGGCCAAAGATACCAAATAATCCTTTATCAGTTAACTTCTCAAAGTTTATCTCTTGGCTGTCTATAAAACTATTTAATCCTTTTATTTTAAGTTTAATTGGCTTCATGCTCTTCTTCCCCCTCCTGTAGAATAGATAATAATAAATCTACTACCTCCTGTTGCGGTTCAACCTTTCTTTCTTTTAAATAAAACTCTTTAAATATATCCTCAAAGGATTTTTCTGAAAAACTGCTTATGTCTATATCATCACTTTCCCCTTCTATTTTAGGTACAATTTCCAGAATATCCTTCTTAGTATTTTTCATCAGTTTTATTTCATCTTCTCTTATGTATCTATCCGTCTTTATTTCCAAATAAACCCAACAGTCCTTTTCTTTGTTTTCTTCACATTTTTGAGTGGCCTCTTCAATACTCTTGCATTTCCAAACCTCTATTGGTTTATATACCTTAAACTCTACCTCTTCAATATTGCACTCTTCACCTTTCTTTACATCTACAACAAAGCATTTTTTCTTAAAATTAATCTCCTTCTTATTGTAATGTATTGGTGAACCTGCATATCTTGCTCTTTTATTCGTACCTGGTACTATTTGCGGTTTATGTACATGACCTAATGCGATATACTGTGCCTTCTTAGGGAAACAACTTCCATCTACTATAAAGCTTCCCCCAAGCTGAATATTTCTCTCTGAGCCTGCCTCTTCACTTCCCATAGCAAACAAATGTGAAACTGCTATATTTATAGTATCATCTCTATATTTGTCACTTAAGCTTTCAAATAAAGTTTTAACTCTATCACCATAGGATTTCAATCTTTCCTCTTCTTCATCCATTGAATCATATAAAACTTCGTTTAATCTTTTTTCGCTTGGATATGGAACTGCAAGAATTACAGCTCTTTCTCCTTTTATTTCGACTTCGACAAAGCCTTCTCCTGAATCTATAACCTTATGCTTCCCATATTCGCCAACAGTAACTACTGATTTTGGCGTACCTGTCATTATAATTCCGTGGTCTCTTGCTAAAGGACCTGCTGCAACTAGCCTATCTGGGTTATCATGGTTACCTGCTATAACTAAAGTTATTCTTTCTCCACTGGCCGATAATCTTTTCAATGTATCATAAAACATTTTCTCAGCTCTAGCTGGTGGATTAGAGCTATCATATATATCCCCAGCAATGAGTATCAAATCTATATTATTGCTTTCAACTATTTCTACAAAGTCATTAAGAAATGCCTCTTGTTCATCCATACGACTGTAACCTTCTAGATTTTTACCTAAATGCCAGTCAGAAGTATGTAAAATTTTCATTTATTTTTTCCCCCAAACTAAATATAATTATATTTCTAAATAGTATGTGCATATTATAACTTATTCCTGCTTCTTTATCAAAACTCATTAATTACAAAAGGTCAGTTAAAATGACTTCAAATCATCTTAACTGACCTTTTGGCTATATTAAGTATCAAAACCTTGCCGCCCTATACAAAGCCTTTAACTTTACCTAAAATATACTGTACTAATTTATCTCTACTTTTATACATGTAAGCAGAACCTTTTAAATCTGGAACATATTCTTCTATCATTTGTATTAATTCTTCATTTGATAGATAATTAAGTTTGTCTTTCAACTTTTTTTCTCCCTCTTTTTTGTAAAAAGCAACTGGATTAAAGGAAGGCTTATCATACATAGTGTTTTCATCTTTTTTATTAAAAGAACTGTCCCATTCTATAGTAAATTTAGCTTTAAAATTTTTTATATATTCATGATTTTTCTTGATTTTTTCAATAAAGCTTTTAACTTCTTCTATTCCAATTATAATGTCTTCAACATTATTATAAGCATTTTCTTCCTTATTAAGCATGCCATGAATTATTCTCTCTTGTTCTTCTACTCTAAATCTCAAGTCATCTATCTCTTGGTTAATATACTCTATTTCTGATTTAAAACTATTTTCCTTGCTTGATTGATAAAATAATTCTTTTTCATCTCTCAATACTTGTCTAACATATTTCAGACTAGAATCAACCTTATCTGCAATTTCTTCATCATCGATACCAGCATTAAATAGTTTAATTATTTGATTCTTTTTATTCATAATACCCCCTTTTAATATCTAAATTGCTCTATTGATATGTTAGCTCTTTAAAGCCTTTACAAATTCTATCCAGGTGCATTTATTTATAGTTGTGATCTATTTTGTTCCATCTTTAAGGTTTTATGCTGATACTTTAAGCCATCGTCTCCCCCATAAATATTTAATCACTATAACTATATTTATTACTTAACTTTCTCAACTATACCTTTCTTTAAGAAACTTATTTTATTCTAGATGTACATTCATTTTAATATAGGATATAAATTATGTTATAATAAATATAATCAAAACTGTACTTATTGTATGTAACACCATTAACTTAACATATTGAATCGTATAAGTTAAATATCGGTCGTATCTACCTATAATCGCTATTGATATTAATAAAAGAATTAAGGAGGTCTATTATGAACATTGAAGAACTTATTGAGCAATTTGGCAAATCCATGGGTAAAACTATTTTTAATAAAAAAGGAAAAGATACCGAAAAGATTAATATTAATCAAATGGATCCAGGAGATATATTTAAAATAGTTTTTAATAAACTTGTGCGTGAAGGCGATTATAATAAAGCAGAAGATTTAATTTTTGACGAATTAGAAAGAACTAATTCACTAGAAGTTTATTCAATTGCACTTGAATTTTACAATTCATTGCTTAAAAAGAGTGATGAAGAGCTTGTTAAATGTAATTTTTCAAAAAAAGAAATTTATCAGGGATTAGATGATATAAAAAAATTCAAAGTTGATTTATAAACTTACTGAATTATTTTTAGTTGTAAAATATATATAAGCATCTTAAATTTCTCACTTTATTCTATAGTATTATTTTCTGTATTCAGCAAGTAATAAATCAACCATTTTCCCGTAGCTTTCTACTCCTTCTTTCTCCCCATTAGACTTTAAATAATTATTGTTAACATTATTAGCAACTTTTTGGACTTTACCTTCGTACTTAGACCAAAAATTATAATCATACTCAAGATCTCGTTTTACTCCCGCTGAATATTTTGCTGTTAGCTGTTTATAATCTGTCATGTTCGTATTAGCTAGGGCATTCATAGAATTAATAAGTGCCATTATTGCTCCTGAATACTGAAAATCCAAATCGGGGTGATTTGTGCAGGCTAAATAAGCTATATAATTGGCCTCCTCCTCTCTAGCAAATCCTCTTTGATGGGCCATTTCATGAGCTGCAGTAAAATCAACCTCAAAATCTGGTACGCTTATGTTAACATTTGCTTCTCCTGTGTAAGGTATATAAATACCAGTAATTCCTGTATAGCACATTTTCTCAGATAGTAATATTGGTTTTGGGGGGCCATATTTTCCACTTAGTTGTGGATATTTCGCCGAAATCTTTTCATATCCCTTAATTGCACGCGGTAGAATATCTACATATCCTCCAGAAATCTCCATAACTCCCTGAGAATTTTCTTTCACCCTTACCCTTAAAGTATTAGATCTTTTTATAAGACTATCACAGAGATTATAGAGCTCTTTTTCTGAGGATTTCTGTATCTTAAGTCCTGCTATTTTATCAAAAGATAGTCTATTGTAGTTAAAGCCCCATAATAGCATAAATAGAATATATAATACTGATAGATAAACTATAATATTTAATAGTTGTTCAAGAAATCCACCTCGTCTAATTTTGATAATAAGCGTTATTAAAATCAGTATCAAAAGGATTATAAGGAAAAACACCAAAAATTCAGCTACTGAAAAGGGAAAAATGCCTGTAATAAAACTCAGCACCTGTCTTGTTAACTTATTAATGGAATTAGAATAATATTTTTCAACAATTTGAGGATGGATTTTAAGTATATGGTTAAATAGTACTATTATAAAAGCAAATGCTATCATGGTACCTTTTATTCTCAATTTATTTTTCATAGTTTAAATCTCCTTAAGTTGCTGTAAGTTTTATAATATAACTTCTACCTTATAATTATGCCTCCTATAATTTAATTATATATTATTTTACACATAAGATTTTTAGAGAAATTTATCTATATATTATTAAAGTTTGTACTAAATAATAAAAGTACGGAACAACAACTCCCGAACTTTTATTATTAGAATGAACTATATTCTATCTAATCTCTATGGCTTTGAAACAATTCTATAACCTTTATATTTGGATGGTGGTATCGCCCTCTTTTAACTGTACTTTTCTTGTATTGTATAGCTTCCTGCGGACACCACTGTATGCATCCAACACATAATTCGCAGCTATGCTGCCACTTTGGTTTTCCTTCGATAATTTTTATATTATTTGCAGGGCAAATTTTTGAACATGTGCCACATCCATTACACCTTTCATCCGTCCAAAAATTTTTATCTTTATCATTAGGCTTGAAATTTTTATATATAAATTCTCCAATAGCATTTGCAATTAAATTGCTATTTTTATTGATAGCTATATTATCTTTTATTATTGGAGCAATTTTAAAAATTTCTTCTTCCTCTTTTTTAAAACGCTGTTGCTGCTTCTCCTCTGAATATGGAGAATACATAACCAGATAGTTACCAGGCATAGCTATCCCAAAACTTGCTGACAATTTTGCTCCCTTTTTATTTAGTATATTTTCTATTTGTTTAACTGAAATACCACTGCCTGCTCCAAAAGTTGCCACTGCAAAAATATATGCATTTTTATTAATTTGGAGTTTTTCTAAAAATTCTTTGACCATTATAGGTAAACCCGAAAAATAAACTGGAAATACAAATCCTATTTTCTCAGATAGGTCACTATCTATGTTATCTATGTTCTTCCTACATATTTGTACAAGTTTTGCCTCCTCCAAGGTGCCGCTTAAATCCTTTGCCACTTTTAAAGAATTTCCTGTTCCCGTGAAATAATAAATTGTTGTACTCATAATTTACCTCCAAAAATTTAATTAATTGTCTTTACATATATTTTACTATATTATTTATAAAATGGTATTTTAATGAATAAGCAAAATCATATTATTTCAAATTTAGTAAAACAAAATTTATGAATAAAAACTGTTCATAAAATAAATGCTATTTTTATATAGCATTTATAATTTTCTATACATAAATACTTATTATAAGATGAGGTAAACTAAAAATGGATAAATCAAATAAGTCAGAAGAAAAATGGTTGATACCTGTTTTAATTGCTCTTATCGGAGCATTAATGTCTATTTTAGATTCAAGTATTGTTAATGTAGCTATTCCAACGATGATGCACGTATTTAACACCGATACTTCTACAATTGAGTGGGTGGTTACAGTTTATATGCTGGCACTAGGAGTTGTCGTTCCTTTTAGTGGATGGACAGGAGAAAGATATGGATATAAACAGGTATATATGGCAGCAATGGTTATCTTTACTGTTGGATCATTGTTATGTGCAGTAAGCTGGAGTGTCAATTCACTAATAGTTTCACGAGTGCTTCAAGCTTTAGGCGGCGGCATGATTATGCCGACGACTATGACTATGATAAAAAAAATTGTGCCTAAAAATAAGTTTGGCACTGCAATGGGAGTTATCGGAATAGCTTTATTAATGGGACCTGCAATCGGACCTACAGTTGGTGGCTATTTGGTAGAATATATAGACTGGCGGTGGATATTTACAATTAATTTGCCTATAGGTGTAATTGGTATATTATTATCATATTTTTTTCTTCCTGAAATATCCACTAGTAAGGTTGGAAACTTAGATATTGCAGGCGGCCTAATTTCAGCTACTATGTTATTTACTTTATTATTGGCATTAAGTAAAGGAGCTGACTGGGGCTGGACTTCTGAGCCTACTGTGTTACTACTATACATAAGTTCTGTTACATTTATATTATTCATTTATATAGAACTTACATCAAAAAATCCTTTGCTAAATATACGTGTGTTTAAATATACCACATTTGCCATGGCAAATTTCATGTCAATTATTACCAATATTGCTTTGTTCTCTGGTATCTTTTTTATTCCGCTATTTTTACAAAATATTAGAGGATTAGGTGCTCTTGAAACTGGACTTATAATGCTTCCCGGTGCTCTTGTTTCAGGTCTTATGATGCCTATCTCAGGCAAATTATATGACCATGTAGGACCAAGATTTATGTCTATGGCTGGAATTACATGCTTATGTTACACAATATATTTATTTCATAACATAGATATAAATACCCCTACTACAACTATTATGTTATGGATGGTGCTTAGAGGAGCTGGAACCTCCTTTGCATCAATGCCAGCACAAACAGCTTCAATAGATTCTGTTCCACAAGAAGATGTAGGTGCAGCTTCTGCAATATCGAATATCGTTTCAAGGATTTCCGGATCTTTTGGCATTGCTATTTTAACAGAAATATTAAATAGCAGAGTAAGCTTTTATACAGCATCTATGAACAGCCAATTGACTTCAAGAAATTTAGGACTTTCCGAACTTACTCAAAAATTTTCCTCGTATTTTGGCAGCGGTCATATCGCTCAGCCACTAGAAATTGCAAGTATCAAAGGATTAGTCGCACAAGCTTCTTTTGTAAGGAGTTTAGATGATATTTTTATTATTACATCCTGTTTTACTATTTTGGGACTCATTCCTGCTTTTTTCTTAAAAAAGAGTGAAGCCTCTAAAGACGAGTCTATTATACCTGAATAAATTCTAAATAATAAAAAGGCGATTGAATTGATACTTTATATTTCATCTAAATAAATATAGGGTGGTGTCAGTATGAAAAGAAAATCAGTTATTATTACAATTATTGTTTTAGCACTAGTCATAGGAGCCGGCATAGGATATTACTATAGCTATCAAGGAGGTCACTACGTAAAGACTGAAGACGCACGTGTATCCGCCGATATGTTAACAATTACACCTCAAGCTACCGGTACTATTTCACAAATGACCGTTAAAGAAGGTGATGTTGTAACTCAAGGCCAAAGTATTGGAGTACAAAATGTAACTACCGCTTCAGGCGCTACTCAGTCCTCAATAATAGCTCCGCTGAGTGGAAAAGTAATTCAACTAAATGCCCTAAAAGGACAATTGGCTGCTCCGGGAACTAACTTAGGTACAGTAGCCGATACTGGAAGTTCTTACATATCTGCAAATATAAAGGAAACTGATATAGAAAATATTGAAAAAGGTCAAAAAGTAGATATTAGTATTGATGCATTTCCTGAAAAATTATTTGCAGGAACAGTAGCCAGCATCGGGCAAGCAGCAAATTCCACATTTTCATTGTTACCTTCACAAAATACAAGTAGTAGTTATACTAAAGTAACTCAACTAATACCAATCAGAATAAGCATAGATGATTTTAAAGGTACAAATATAATGCCTGGAATGAACGCATTTATAACTATATATATTAGATAATATATCTTTATAAACCTTATATATAAATTAAAAGGAGATGTTGCATTCACACTACTGAAAGTAGAATTATACTTTCTGATATAGTCCTTTGTAAATGCAACATCTCTAATCATAGATATTATAGAAATACTTATTTAATTATTAAATATCAAGTGCAGCATGATATCCTTGATATACTGCTGTAGTTATAGTAGAAGGACGTACACAGTCTCCTATCTCTATAACATAAGGTGCACAGTCAAGTAATTCTTCTACTACATTTCTTCTTGCTCTTTGTCCAAGTGCACAGATTACTGTAGTGCCTGGTACAAGATGTTCTTTACCTTCTGTATCAGCACAAACAACGCCTTCTTCTGTTACACGTAATCCCTTATACTCTGTATGAACATGAATTTTATTTTTTTCAATTTCACCTAACAAAATTGGACGATGTCTGATATTTGCATCTGGAGCAAGTTCTGGTCTCATCTCTACTAAATGTACAGTCTTGCCTTCCTGTGCAAGATGAATTGCTGCTTCACAACCTGCAAGACCTCCCCCAAGAACTACTACTTCGCTACCAACCTTGTCCTTCTTTAAATAATAATCATTAACAACTATTACATTATCACCGCTTAAACCTGGGATTGAAGGAATAAGTGGTTCTGAGCCAACTGCTATAATTAATGCATCAACATTTTCTTTTTCTACATACTCTTTTGTAACGGTTGTGTTTAATCTAATTTCAACACCAGCATCCTTTGCTAATTTTCCAAGAGTAACGCCTAATTCATACATCTCATACTTAAATGGAATTCCTTGTTCCCCCTTAAGTATTCCTCCGAGTTCGTCAGATTTCTCACAAAGTATTACCTTATGTCCACGTTTTGCAGCAGTGATAGCGGCTTCTAACCCACCAGGTCCACCTCCTGCTACTAGGACTTTTTGAGGCTTACTTGACGGAATAACCTCTGTTCCTCCTAATTCACGTCCAATCAGTGGATTAACTGTACAACGTCTTGTAGATGTCATAGCACGTTCTGCCATACATGTGAAACATCTTAAACATTTCACTATGTCCTCATCACGATTGCTCATAACCTTTCTTGGAAGCTCATGATCAGCTAAAAGCGCACGAGCCATTTCAACAACATCTGCCTTACCACTAGCTATGATTTCTTCCATCATCTCTGGATCATTTAAACCTCCAAGTGTTGCAACTGGAACACTTACATGCTTTTTAATCTCTGCTGCAAGATAAACATTGCATCCATGTGGTACAAACATAGAAGGATGTGTTATACCAAATCCTCTCTGATAAGTTCCTGCAGATATATGAAGTAAATCTACTCTTGATTCTATTAGCTTAGCAATTTCAACACCTTCTGCTAAATTATAACCACCTTCAAATAGTTCAGAACCACTCATTCTAAATTCGATTGGAAATCCAGGTCCAACTGCCTTTCTGACGCTATCAAGAACTTCTTGTGCAAAACGCACTCTGTTTTCTAGAGAACCGCCGTATTTATCTGTTCTCTTGTTAAAATAAGGAGACAAGAACTGATTAATCAGCCATCCATGTCCACCATGAATCATAATCATTTCAAAACCTGCTCTTTTAGCGATTGCTGCAGTATTTCCATAAGCCGCTACAATATCTGCAATCAATTCTTCAGTAAGTTCTTTTACTGGAAGACCATCTGGACGAACTCCAGCACTTGGTCCCCACTGAGAAAGTCCTTGTTTTTTATTCTTATCAGTTAAGTAAGTTCCAGCATACTGTCCCGAATGTGATAATTCTACACTGGCAATTGCTCCGTGGCGACGAATAGCATCTGCGGTGTAAGTAAAGCTTGCAAGTGAACCTACTGTTTTCAAGTCCAGATGGTACATATGAGAACCTTCTGTTTCTGGATGAACTACACATTCGCTGACAGTAACTGAAGCAGCGCCGCCTTTAGCTCTTAATTCATAAAAAGCTGTAGATGCAGGTCCAATAGTACAGTCAGCAGTAATATCTGTTCCTCCCATAGGAGCAGAAAACATTCTGTTTCTAAAAGTTACATTTCCAATTTTAATTGGTTTACATAAATTTGGATATTTTCTTTGCATATCTTTATTCCCCTTATTAATTTATTATATTTAATATTTTCTATTTATGTCCTTTATTGGTTAGATAACCTCTATGTGTTAATATTATCACCCGTCATTAAACATGTCAACTCATACATGTTCGACATTAGTATAGTTTTTTTTCATAAGTAAACTATTAAATAAATTTTTATTATATAAACTATAGATAGCTCTAGACGAAATCAAACATATACCGGAGTGTAAATCTGCTTTCGTCTGTGAGTATGCTTTAAAGCTAAACGATTATTAACTTTAAGCAGATTTAAGATCATATAGCAACTGGTGGTACTATTACTGAACTAAAACCGTAACATGCAGTTGTAATACCTCCAACAAATCCACGTTTGTCCGGGAAAAATTTAATTGAATTACTGATTGTACACCCGTAAACCATTCCAATACCAAGACCAGTTATAATACCATACGCCAGCTCAAGCATACTTAATGAAGTGGCAAAGCCTGATAAAATCATACCACCTCCGAAAAGCAAACCACCAACAATATCCACCTCTTTTTTCTTTTGTTTGTTAATACTCTCACAATATGTGTTAATAATATCACAGCATATTAAACATGTCAATGCATACATGTTTAATGTTTTATGTTGTTAAATACATGTTTTTATCTATTAGACTAATAAAGCACATTGTAATTAAAAAAAATTATGTTATAATAAATTGATAAATAAGTATATAGCGAAGAAAGAAGTGAATTTATGAGAACCCTCAAATATGCAATTTTAGGATTATTAAATAGAAAGTCTATGACTGGTTATGATATAGCAAAAGATTTTAGTTTTCAATTAGCTAATTTTTGGACTGCAAGACACAGCCAAATATATCCAGAACTGAAAAAACTAGTAGATGAAAAACTTTTAGTTTATGACATCGAAATTAGTGGAGAAGTATTAGAAAAAAAAGTCTATACTATTACAGAAAAAGGTAGAAAAGATTTTTTAAAATGGCTTCAAAAAGACGAACCTATGGAACCAACACCCAAAAATGTTTTTCGTCTTAGATTATATTTTTCAAATAATTTAGATGTAGAAACAAGAATCCAATTATTAGAACATCAATTAGTTCAGCATCAGGAAAGACTAGACTTTTTATTAAGTCAAAAAGAGCCTTATGCCAAGGTTCCTCCTATCACTGATGACTCCTTTGGAGATTTCCTCGTTCTGAATGGAGCTATTATGAGGGAAGAAACACATATTAAATGGTTAAAAGATTGTATTGATTATTGTAAAACTGGAAATAAATCTTAGAAATATAGTCATGGATTTTAACTGCTTCTTCATCAAATAAAAACAAGCTGCCAGCAAAACTATTTGCCAGCAGCTTGTTCTATTATAGAAAGTATAATAAAAATTGTCTATCCTATCTAAAATGCTTTTTAAACTTTAAAAACAATAGAGCTCCTATTACAACACCAAGTATGATTCCAAGTAAAAAAATACCTAAAAAATACTTAACTAACTGAGCTAATGACATGAATATTCTTGCTTCCACAAAACACCCTCTAAGTAAAATTAATAACCTATAATATAATATTCATTGTATTATAGATTTATTATTAATACTTTTTCTTTAACTTTCTATTACTCTCCAATAAACTTTGTGAAATACGCTGCTCTTATTCTTATCCTATCTACATAACAGCCGCAATCATTGCTTTTACGTTTTCAAGTTTAGCATTTGCTGGTATACTACATCCCGATGACATAATAAGTCCCTGCGGTGCAAATTCATCAACTAACTTCCGTGCATACTTGTAAACCTCGTCTGGATTACCCAAGGTTAAAAGTGAAGGTGAAACATCACCCATAAAGCACATATGTCCCTTTAACACTTTCCCTGCCTTAAAAATGTCTGTTGTACTGTCTGGAGAGAAGATACATTTACCTTTAGGTAGATCCATAAAATAATCTATAAATCTATCCCAACTCATGTCTAAATGAAGATATGCAATGGAACCTTCCTCTGCAACAATATCTATAATTCTCTTTGTATATTGCCATGAGAATCTTTCAAAGGCCTTTAATGATAAAAAGTCACCTGCTTCTCTCGCTCCTCCTGTAAATACAGTAAAAGGCTTTGCTGCACGGATTTGCTCTCGTAAGGCTTTCTCTGTTTCTTCTTCCATAACATCCATAGCTGCTTGAACCTTCTCAGGAATTCTGTGTAAATCCATAAAAAATTTAGATATTCCACGTGCAGGACATAAAGCACCAAAGGGTGAGCCAGTCATTACACGTCCACTACATAATGGTACAATACCTGCATCAACAAAACTCTGTTCTATTTGGGAAGCAAATTGACTGAAATATTCAACTTCCTTGAGCCCCTCAGGTATATGCTTCTTTGCATAATCTAAGAAAAAATAATTCCATCCTTTATCAATTATAGTATCATAGTCTTCTTCCGTCATATATGATTTTTCATCAATTTGCCAAATCATATCATCAGGTAGTTCCCTTCCAGGTACTTTAATTTTAGAAAGAAAGAATGCGCCCATGGACGGAGGATAGGTTCCTGGTATTTCTATACTATCAATGTCTCCAAGTGCTTGCATACCTTTTAACAACTCCATATTACCATATACTACATCATTAACAAGATCGGATAACTTTCCTCCACCATTTTTAGTACAAAAAGCATCTGCATTAAGTACAATTGGCACTCTATCTGTCTTTTTCATAGCTATTACATCTGCAAGTCTGTTGAAATGCTCGTTATACAATCCTTTTTCAGTTTTCATATTGCCACACCCCTCATATTATTTAAATTTGTCATGTTCAACTTTTATGACTCTAAAGCAGCTGCAACCATTGCCTTTACATTTTCTATCTTTGCATTTGCTGGTATACAACATCCTGCAGCCATAATAAATCCTTGTGGTGCAAATTCATCAATTAACCTTTTGCTGTAATCATATACTTCATCTGGTGTAGCTAACGTTAAAAGCGAAGGAGAAATATCTCCCATAATACACATATGCCCTTTAAGCACTTCTCCTGCTTTAAAGATGTCCGTTGTACTGTCAGGATGGAAAATACACTTACCTTTTGGAAGATCTTTTAAATAATCTATAAAACGATCCCAGCATAAATCCGAATGCAGATAAACGTTTACTCCTTCTTCAACTGCAATTTCTATACTTTTTTTAAGATATGGCCATGCAAACTTTTCAAAGGATTTTTGTGACAAGAAATCCCCTGCCATACGCGCTCCACCTGAAAATGCTGCTAAAGGCTTATCAGCCCGTATTGCTTTTCTTAAACTCTCATCTCCTTCTTCAGCCATAACATCCATCGCAGCCTTCACCTTATCTGGTATTCTTCTCAAATCCCTCACAAAATTTCTTATAGACCGAGCAGCAGTTAAAGTTTCATAAGGAACTCCTACAGCAGCACTGCCTATTATAGCTACAATACCTGCATCTTTATATTTCTGTGCTATTTTAGGCGTTATCTCAATAATATTACCCATTAGCTTTAAAGGGTCTCCAAGTCTATTTTTGCAAAAATCCAAGTAAAAATTATTCCATCCTTTATTTATTATGATATCATAATCATCCTCAGTCATTAATCCAACTTCATCAATCTGCCAAATTGCATCCTCAGAAAGTTCCCTTCCTGGTAATTTAATGTTTGCAAGGAAGAAAGCTCCTTTAGTTTGAGGAAAACATCCATATCCTAAGGTACAGTCAATATCACCAAAAGATTTCATACCTTGAAACAAAAGTTCATTTCCATATTCCATATCTGTAACAAGATCCGCTAACTTTCCCCCTGCTGCTTTAACACAAAAAGAATCTGCATTTAAATTAATAGGTGTTCTATCCGTTTTTTCTAATGCTATGGCTTTTTTAACTCTTTCCAAATGTTTATTATATAGTTCTTGTCCATTTTCCATATTACATGTCCCTCCTTGACTTATATATAAAATCATTCTATTTATCTATCTATAATTATAGTTACCTTAATTTCCCAAGTCATCTTACAGATGTTGAAAAGTAAGTTTACAAAACACTACAGTTTGTAATATACTCTACTTATATACGAGGTGATTCTTTATGACTATGGACATCAATACTTTAGGTCTTTATCAGCAAGAATTATTAGATGCACTTATACATCAAAAAGGTATACAGCATATTATCAATATCGGATTTAAGTTTCTTGAAAATCCTATTCTATTTAACGATACAAGCAGCAAAATCATAGCTAAATCTACTTGTCATAAGTCTATTGGTCACTATTGGGATGATCATATAAAAAGAGGCTATTTTTCCGATGCTGCAATGTATTCTTCCAAATTCAAAAAAATATCAGAAAAAGTTGATAGAAGCAATTCTCCTATCCTGTTAAAAGGTATGGATGATAATAATATGATTATTGGAAAAATCACAATTGATTACATTGTTATAGGATATATATCTGTAACCGATGCAGAAAGACCTTTTAAAGATCTAGATGTTGAATTATTTTCATTATTATGTGACGTTATTGAGACTGAAATGAGAAATGACAAGTTCTACAAATATGCTAAAGGTACTGCTTATGAAGGTTTTTTAAAGGATTTGTTGGATGACAATATAAAAGATGCTGAACTTGTTATGAATAAAGTAAGATCTCTAAATTGGGATGTTGACTCAGAAGTTTATATCCTCGCCTTTGATGTTAAACAATATTCTCAAAAAAAATTACCACTCTCATACCTGATTTATAAAATTTCTGGCATTATTTCAGAAAATAAATCACTAATATACGACAATCATATTGTATTGATTATTAATGACCGCATAAAAACTGATATTCTTGGAGACCAATCTAAATTTATGAGAAATTTTCTTCAAAAAAACAATTTATATGCTGGACTTAGTCGCTGTATATCTGACTTTACAAATTTACAATATTACTATAAGCAGTCATTGAAAGCAATTGAGCTCGGGACTAGCCTTAACATAGAAAAATCATTTTATTCATATGAAAATTATGCAATATATGACTTGTTAAATGGTTATTCTGCTTATGAAAATTTAGAAAAATTTTGCCACCCTTCTTTATATTCACTAATCCAATATGACCGAAAAAATAACACCTGCTTAACCCGAAGTCTTTATGTATATTTAATGAATAAGGAAAACCAATCAGTATCTGCAAACATTTTACATATTCATCGTGCTTCAATGTTTTATCGCATTGATAAGATGGAAAAAATCATGAAATTAAAGTTAGATGATGCCAATATCATACATCACCTATATTTATCTTTTCATATTCTTAAATTGTTGCATAAAGATGAATTTATATTTAAAATAAACAATTAATATCAGGGCAAACGCATGAGTTA
>NZ_JAEEGC010000050.1 GCF_019207025.1 Clostridium thailandense
CTTTATTTGAGTTTTACGTTTGGTATATAAGGTTTAATTAAGCTAGGCCTAATTAAACCGATTATGTTTCGCTTTAGCGAAACGAATTCACACGATATAAATTTGTTTTCCTACTTAAGGAGGAAAACTCACCTTCACTGTCCTATGTCAATTGTCCTCTAGAAATACATTTATATATTCCAAACATTACTAATAACTCTAATAGTATAAGTTAATTGTCGGCCGTGTTTGTCTATATATCCTTAACTCTATTTTAAAATAACTTCTAAAATAATCAAAATTTCCTACTTATCAGTAGTATAATTCGTGCTTTTATCTCTAGTTCTTTCATTATTCTTTTTTTGTTTATTAGGCATAGTTTTCTTAATTGCATCTGCCTGGTCCTGTGTTATGAGCCCTGATTTAACTAAGTCACTTAACAAATCAGTTTTCTGTCTTGGATTACTTGCAAAGTATGCCTCGCGTTCTGCTTCTGTCATATTTTTAACTTTATCCATCTCTTTTTTTCTTTCATCATCTTTCTGTTTTATATAATCTAATATTCTATTTTCCTGTTCTTGAGTTATTATTGATGAATTAACTAATTTATCAAGTCTACTTTTAAAGTTATCTGTTATGTTTTTAGTACACTGCTTCTGTGATATATCTTGTATTTGTGTAGTGCCTTCCGCAAATGTTAAAGTTCCAGTTGATACAAGTACACTTCCAGTAACTAACACAGGTAATACTTTTCTCATTAATTTCTTTCTATTCATTTCTTGTTCTCCTTTTCATCATATTATTTGAGTATCAAGTCTAAGTTTATATTTTATAACTATTTCTATAAAATATAGGTTTTAGTTTATAGATATATATTATTCTTACTCCGTGCTAGTATAATTACGACTTATATGTCAACTTTAGTCAATATATTAACTTTAATTAACATTTTATGATTTTTTTATGATAAAATATAATTAGGTGATTGTCGACAAGTTTGTTTTCAAACAAACTTGTCGACAATCACCTGTACTTTATAGTAATTTAGCATCTTTTATTAAAATTTGTTCAAAAGCCTCAGCACTTATAGGTTTACTAAAAAAATATCCCTGAAGTTCATCACATCCTTGCACCTGTAAGTATTCTACTTGAGTAGAATTTTCTACCCCTTCCGATACTACTGAAATGTTCAAACCATGAGCCATTTCGATTAGGGAATCAATAATAATTTGTTTATCATTTAAGCTCACAATGTCGTCTACAAAGGCCTTATCAATTTTCAATGTATCTATTCCCAAGTTTTTCAAATAATTTAATGAAGAATATCCTTTACCAAAATCATCTAAAGCTATATGAACTCCACTCTTTCTTATATCTTCTAAAACTTTATTACATTTTGAAATATCTTCTATTAGCAAAGATTCTGTAATCTCAAGTTCCAATGCATCTGGCTCTAATCCTGCTTCTTTTAGTATATTTTCTATTAAATTTTGAAGATTCTTTTGTTGAAACTGAACTACAGAAAGATTTACACTAACTTTTAATCTAGGTAAATTTTTCTCTCTCCATTCTTTCATCTGCATACAAGATTTCCTTAATACATAGTTTCCTATATCAATAATTAGCCCGGTTTCTTCAGCCAACGGAATAAATTCATTTGGAAATATCTTTTCTCCATTTTGCTTTTCCCATCTTACAAGAGCTTCTGCACTTTTAATTTTACCTGTTTTTACATCAACTTTAGGTTGATATACTACTTTTATCTCATCTTTTATTAAAGCCTCTTTAAGCTCTTTTTCCATAACTAGCCTATCTATTAGCCGTTTCTCCATTTCTTCTGAATAATAAAGATACTCATTATGACCTCTATTTTCAATATTATGAAGTGCAAGATCTCCATTTTTAAATAGTTCTTCACTTGTAGTACCATGATCAGGATATATTACAACTCCAGCATTAAAAATAGTGTATATACTTTTACTTAAAATAAAATTTTCTTTTCCAAGTTCTATCATTAAATTTTCCATTTTTTCTTTCATATCCTGTTCATTTTCAAAATCCTCTAACATGGCAAATTCGTTATCACTTTTACGAGCTATGAAGGCAGTTTTCCATTTAGATTTTAAAAAGCTTACTATAGTTAATAATACTTCTTCCCCTGCGATAGGCCCCAAAATATCCGTAATCTTAGCAAAATTATGTATTTGTAAGATAATCATAGTCCGAATTCCACTATATTCATCTAACATGTATATCCTATCATTTAATTCTCTTTGCAAAAATGCTTTATTAGGTAGGTCCGTTACTGGATCATAATATGCCATTGTGCTAATCTTATTTTCTCTGTCTTTGATTTGATTTTTCATTATATTTATATTTAAAGCAATTTGAGCAAATTCATCTTTTCCTCCAATTAATATATCCTTTGAATATTCTCCCGTGGAAATCTCTAAAAGTCCATCATTGATTTTCTCAACTTTTTCTATAATAAATTTGTTTAAAAATCTTCTAATTATAAAATAGAAAATAATTATTATAAATGAAGAAATTAATACAGATTTTAGTATTGTTTCTTTCTCTGTTCTTAATATCTCAGATGAATCATACTTTATCTCTACATAAAATTTTTGATTATTAATAAAACTTTTATAAGGTACTTTAAGCTGATAATAATAATAACTAACTGCATCTTTATTTTTAATAATTTCGTTGTTATTTTCTAGTTTTTTAAATTCTTCATCAGTTAAATTCAGCTTTTTTCCTTCATCTAATAATGCCCATGTATTATCACCATTGCTATTATAAATTTCTATAGATACCTTACTTTTTCCTAAGTACTTTGAGAACTCAAATAAATCTTTAAATAAGAAATTATAATAGTTTTGACCATATTTATTTTTAATATATTCTTTTACATCAATAGATACTTCTATAATATAATCACTATTTATAGGACTATAATAAGTATATCTATTTAGTTTTCCCATTTTATTTGAAAAGCTCATTCCCTGATTATTAATTGTTCCTTTGCCGTATATTATACTTAAATAATTTTTCATAGAATTATTTTTATTGATTAAATTTATTCCTTTATCTGCTTCAAAACTTGTGCGTTTAATTTGGCCATTTTTATCAATAATATATATTTGAGAAATATCTAATTTATTCACAAGTTTTTTTAAAGTCTCGTCCTGCACTTCTAAAGGATTTATATTATTTTGTTTAAACCATTGATTAATGTATATTATACTATTTTTTTCACTTTCCAAAAACTCATTATTCATACTGTATAGAAACATGTCAAATTCATTAATTTGTTCAGTAGCATGAGCAACAGCATCTCTTTTTTGTTCTAAGGTTAAACTTTTAATTTCACTTTCTGTATTAAAAATATTAAGGGCAGAAAGTGCTATTGTTACAAATATAACAGATGAAATTAGAAATAAAATCGTTTTGTTTCTCACAATTCCCTCCACGCATTTGCTAAAATATAAATTAAACACCATAATTTTCTTCATTACTTAAGTTTAAAGCATTTGTAACTAGCTGTCTATATGATAGTAAAAATTTAAAAATTAATTAATAATCCATATTTATCTACAAAAAATATACCACAAATGTTAAATATATATAACATTTGTAGTATATATTTAACATTTGTGGTATTTCTTTTATTTCTTCTCTCCGTCTTTATGAATATCTAGCAGCAAATTAGCAGTAATTTTATCTGTTATTAAAGCATTAGCATATCCACCTTGAATTGCTCCATAAATGGCCTCTAACCTGTTAGGCCCTCCTGCAACTAAAATAGACCATTTCTTCTTTTTAAGTTCACTTAGTTCTATGCCTATAGTGCGCTTATTTAAATCCTCGTAGAAAATATCTCCTCTACGATTTATGAATCTTGAGCATATATCTCCTACTGCATTATTTCGAATAATTTTAAGATCTTCTTCTGAAAAATATTTTGCCTGAATTAAAACAGAATTTGTAGAGGGTATTCCTACAGTAAAAACTGCGATTTTAGAATCTTTAGCAAGTTCCATTACTTTTCTTATGTGTCGATCTGCTTCTACCGCCTGTTTAACTGCTAAATGGTCTACAATAGCAGGAAGTGGTAAATAATATGGATTAGTATTGAAAGCCTTTCCAAATAAGCCCATAATTTCTGATGCATAGGTATTAACCTTCGAATGACTTACCCCACCATTTAACTGTACAACTGTTACATCTTTTAAATGCTTATATTTAAGACTTTTAGCAACTTGATAGATTGTAGTTCCCCAGGAAACCCCAATAATATCTTCATTACTGACAATTTTATTCAAGTAAGAAGCTGCCATATCTCCAATATACTTCTTAACCGTTTCTTCATCATATTTTGGAACTGAAGCAACCATAACCTTTTTTAAGTTTAATTTATTTTCCAGCTCATCTGCTATTTTTTCATTATCTTCATACGGGTCTACAATCTTAATTTGAACAATACCTTCTTCTTTTGCTTGTTGAAGGAGACGTGATACAGAAGGTCTTGATATTCCTAATTTATCTGCAATATCCTGCTGACTATAATCCAATAAGTAATACAGTTTTGCAGCTTCAATAACTTTCTCAAGCTTACTTTTTTCCATACTATTACTCCAATTTTACCATATAATTATAAATATCCACGGCCGAAAATTAACTTATAAAAAATATTTATTGGTAACAGTTAACACAAAAACTGTCATATGTCCTTTGTCAATTGTCCTCTAGAAATATGTTTGCATCTCCCAATTATTACCGATAATTCTCATAGTATAAGTTAAGTGTCGGCCGTGTTTATCTATACTTATAAATTTAATAACTTTCTTTAGCTGTTTCACCATTAATTATAGTAACACCATTACTAGTTCCTATACGACTTGCACCAGCTTTAATCATTTTGGCTGCATCTTCGTAACTTCTTACTCCTCCAGAAGCCTTTACTCCTATATTAGGTCCAACAGTCTTTCTCATTAAAGCTATGTCTTCTACAGTAGCTCCGCCTGTTGAAAAACCAGTAGATGTTTTTACAAAATCAGTTCCTGCCTTAACAGCTATTTCGCAAACTTTTACTTTTTCTTCGTCTGTTAATAAACATGTTTCAATAATAACCTTTACTAATGCTTTTCCTTTAGCGGATTCGACTACTTCTTTAATATCCTGCTCAACAACATCATATGATTTGCCTTTTAATGCCCCTATATTTATAACCATATCTACTTCTGTTGCTCCATCTTCAATAGCAACCTTTGCTTCATAAGCTTTTACCCTTGAGGATGAAGCTCCTAGAGGAAATCCTATAACTGTACATACTTTTACTGTTGTATCTTTTAGCACTTCATGAGCTGTTTTCACCCAGGTTGGATTTACACATACCGAAGCAAAACCATACTGTTTTGCATCTTGAGATAGTTTTACAATATCCTCTTGGGTAGCATTTGCCTTTAATAATGTGTGATCAATCATTTTTGCTAAATTTTCATTACTCATATCTAATACCTCCGTAATTGAACAATATAGATATACATGGCCGACACTTAACTTATACTCCGGGATATAGTAACATTCTTCCGGCACAATAAATACTTTTGATAAGTCTAAAGCTCAGTATTTTGAAAGTCTAAGAACCTTTGATAAACTCGTACCTCAGACATATCAAAGGCTCTAAGACTTTCTAAAATACTTCACTAAGACTTATAACAAAAGTATTTAAATGTGCCTTCCATAATGTCACTATATCCCTGCGTATAAGTTAAGTGTCTGGTATTGTTCTCTATAATATTTAAATTTATAAATTTTATTTTTAAACATTTGATATTTTGATTTTAACATTTGTTCAAACTGTTTGCAATAAATTTTCCAATTTACCTTTCATTTAATTAATTTCTATAATTTAAAGTCATAAATCTTAACAAATGTTATTGACAAGTGAATATTTGTTAATAAATCTTATGCTCCTTTTTATATTGTAAAAGATTTTTGCTTTTCTATACATCAAAAAAAGTTGCTCCTAATTCACAGAAATAAGAGCAACCTTTTTTAAAATATTACGTTATAGATATTCACACATAATCCCTAACTTACAGGAACATAGATTTAAAACTGATATAAATTTTCAGCTTTAACATTAAAGATCTATATATAGAGAACTATACCAGAAAGTGGATTCACCCGCAGTGAGATGTTACCAAAGCTGAAAGCACATATAAAAAGTTTTTATCGTGTCGAAGCTTGGTAACATCCACGGATGGTAAATCTACTTTCGGCCGTATATCTCTATATTAATTTTTCAAACCACTTTCAATAATATCATGTAGAATTTGTGCTAAATTCTTTTTATCCTCATCAGATAAATTATTTAAATATAAAGGTTTATGAAACATAAGCTTAATAGAGTTTCCTCTCACCTGATTTCCAACCTCTAACACTCGATAGGTGCCATCAATTGTAATTGGTACTATAGGAACATTTGCCTTTAATGCTAGCTTCATACTACCTTTTTTAAATTCTCCCATCTCGGATTTCAAGCTTCTTGTCCCTTCTGGGAATATAATCATCGAACGGCCTTTTTTTAAATTTTCTACACCTTTATTAATAGCCTTCATTCCTTCTCTAATATTTTCTCTATCTATATAAACTGTTTCATTTTCTCTTAACCAACTTCCGACTAAAGGTATTTTTTTTATTTCTTTTTTAGCAATAAATCCTGTTAGCTTATCTATACCTGCAATAAGAAGAAAGGCATCAAAAATTGCTTGGTGGTTACTCACAAAAAGACAAGGTCCTTCTGGAATATTTTCTCTTCCTTCTACTAAAGTATTAGTTTTAGATTTTCTTAAAACGTGATTTGATATATCTTGTATTTTTTTGTATGCATACTTTTCTGCTAACTCTTTTGATTTTTTCTTCATAAAAAATAATTTAGTTCTACCTGTTATTGTACTAATTAGAAGATATACAGAAAAGTATATATACCAAAGCAATTTAATCATTTCAATCCCCTTCCAAAATTATAATTACAATTTTAATACAATACTAATCTTCTCCGACTATTATTATATATTTTATGTTGCTGTTTTGGCAAATTAAAATTTCGCAGAAAAATAGTTGAAGTCTTTCCCTCAACTATTTTTATAGTCATTATACAACTCATCTATTCTTAATCTTATGTAATCCTCTTCAAAAGAAGAACATATCCTTTTATTTTCCTCATCTATTATTCTATAATGTCCAGATATTATATTTTGCTGAACTTTATAATTACCCTTTTCTTCTACATCTTTCCACCATACTTTTCCACCCATGGTTCTCATATAACTTCCTTCACTTTTTCCAAAGGCTAAGGAAATTATTATGTCCTCTAGGTCTTCTCCAAGAATCATTTGGAGTACTTCACTATCTTTAAATAAAGAACATACGACTACTGCTCCACTCCATCCTAAAGATCCTCTTCCTTTTTCTATTTGAACTAATGTCTTTTTAGATACGCCAAGTATCTCAGCCATTTTATCTTGGGTATAGTTTCTCTCATTCCTTATCAGCTTTAACTTTGAAGTAACTTTTTCAATAAATTCAGCTCTTGTCATCTTATCACCTCTTGTACTTACAGTGTAATTTTATACTATAAGTACTTAAAAGTAAATATAGAGTTATAGATAACACGGCCAACACTTAACTTATATGCAGTGATAGCCAAAATTCTAAAGAAGTGCTATATTAAATTTTAGAAGACTATTAGCTATCCCTGACGTAGTTATATACCAATAAATTTATTAATTTTCTTGTAAATTAAATATAATGGAGGAGTAAAATATGATTTATTCGACACGTTATTCATCACCAATAGGTTCAATACTATTAGCAAGTAATGGTGAAAGCCTTATGGCTCTGTGGTTAGAGGGGCAAAAGTACTTTGGTTCCACTATAAAGGAAGAAATGGTTGAAAAATCTGATTTGCCAATATTTTGTAATACGAAGAATTGGTTAGACAGATATTTTGATGGGCAAAAGCCAGCTATTTCTGAATTATCCATAGCCCCTAATGGTGGAACATTTCGTAAAGCTGTATGGGATATTCTATGCGAAATTCCATATGGTGAATATATAACTTATGGCGAAATTGCAAAAATTGTAGCAACTCGGATGAACAAGGAACGCATGTCCAGCCAAGCCGTTGGCGGAGCTGTGGGACATAATCCAATCTCTATTATTATTCCTTGCCATCGAGTCGTAGGAAAAAATGGCAGCCTGACAGGTTATGCTGGCGGTTTAGATAAGAAGATTAAATTGCTTGAATTAGAAGGTGTAGATATGTCTAAGTTGTTTAGGCCGACTAAGGGTACTGCACTCTAATATAATTAAAAATCAGGAAAATAAAAAAGTTGTTTCATTAGAAATAAATATATTTTACAGACTGCTTTCAGCATTATGAAAGCAGTCTAGTGAGAAATAATCGAAGAAATTTTTCTTGAGACTTATGAGTTTAATAAAACATTTTCAAACCTCTTTTAAATTGATTTATTCTACTTTTTCTCCACATCTAATTAAAAGTTCATTCCACTTTTTATCAACATTTGCTTGTATATCAGCAATCATATGCTCATTGCCCTTTTTAAACAAATGTTTAAATCTTCCCTGTGGTTTTAAGAACTCTTCAATTGGAAGCTTCTTCTTTGGCTTATAGGAAAGTTTCCATTCACCATTGATAACCTCAAATAAAGGCCAATAGCAAGTTTCAACCGCTAGCTTACAAATCTCCATAATATCTTCTGCATTATATCTCCATCCACGAGGACATGGAGCCATTACATTAAGAAATGCTGGACCTTTTGTATAAATAGCTTTTTCAGCTTTTTCATGAAGATCTTTAAAGTTTCCTATAAAAGTTGTTTGAGCCACATAAGGAATTTCATGAGCTGCCATAACCTGTGTTAAATCTTTTCTAAACTGCTGCTTTCCTGAGCTTTCTTTACCTAAAGGTGTTGTTGTAGTATCAGCATACTTTGGTGTAGCAGAGGATCTCTGAATACCAGTATTCATATATGCTCCATTGTCATAACAAACATAAACCATGTCATGACCTCTTTCCATAGCTCCAGAAAGGGATTGGAAACCTATATCATAAGTACCACCATCTCCACCAAAAGCGATGAATTTATGATTTTCTTTAAGTTTTCCTTTTCTTTTTAAGGCATTATATGCTGCTTCTACACCACCTATAGTTGCTCCTGCATTTTCAAAGGCATTATGTATAAAAGAATCCTTCCATGCTGTATAAGGATATAGGTTAGTTGAAACCTCAAGACAACCTGTTGCACTTCCAATAATTGCATGATCTTCTGCTTTAAGTGCTCTAAGTACTCCTCTAACAGCTATAGGAGCACCACATCCAGCACACATTCTATGACCACCAGTTAATCTTTCCGGTTTATTCATTTCTTCTTTAAAATTATAACTCATTATCGTAGCACCTCCTATTCTCTAACACTCAAATATTTATATACTTCATTAACTTGTCCATCTTTTAATATCTGGAATAAATCCTCATAAACAGTGGCAATATCACTTGTTCTTACATCTCTTCCACCAAGACCGTAAATGTAGTTTATCATCATAGGTCTTTCTTTAACATCATAAAGAGCAGATCTTACTTCTGCAAATAGTGGTCCACCTGCTGCTGAGAAACCTTCTGCTTTATCCATTACAGCAATTGCCTTAACATGCTTTAGTGCATCTGCAATTTCTTCCATAGGGAATGGTCTGAAAACTCTTATTTTTAACATTCCAACTTTTTTGCCTTCAGCTCTCATTGCATCTATAGTAGCTCTTGCAGTTCCTGCTGTAGAATTTATAACTACAATTGCATACTCTGCATCTTCTAGTCTATATGTATCAAATAATCCATATTTTCTACCTGTCATCTTTTCAAATTCTTCCGCTACTTGAAGAATAACATTTTTAGCGTTCTTCATACCTTCTGCTTGATTTCTTTTATGCTCTATATAATAAGCAGCTGTATCATATGGTCCAACTGAAATTGGTCTTTTAACATTTAGCATATAATCTTCTGGTTCGTATTCACCTACAAAGGCTTTAACTTTATCATCTTCAATTAGCTCTATGTTTTCTACTGCATGGCTTGTTATAAATCCATCTTGACATATCATTACTGGTAATAAAACATCTTTATGTTCACCAATTCTAACACTTTGTATAAAATTATCATAAGCTTCTTGATTAGTTTCGCTGTAAATTTGAATCCAACCAGTGTCTCTAGCTCCCATAGAATCACTATGATCATTATTTATATTAATAGGTCCTGTAAGAGCACGATTAACACAAGCTAATGTAATTGGTAATCTAGATGATGCTGCTACATATAACATTTCCCACATTAATGCAAGACCACAAGAAGATGTAGCAGTCATTGTTCTTGCGCCTGCTGCTTGTGAACCTATACAAGCAGACATTGCACTATGCTCTGATTCCACAGGTACATATTCAGTTTCTACTTGTCCATTAGCAACATATTGTGAAAAATATTGTGGTATTTCTGTTGAAGGTGTTATAGGAAAAGCCGCCACAACATCTGGGTTTATTTGTTTCATAGCTATAGCAACAGCTTCATTACCAGATAATCTTTCTCGAATAGCCATTATATCACTCCTCTACTTTTCATCCTTAATAAAATCAATTGCATCAAAAGGACATGCTTTCACGCAAATGCCGCAACCTTTACAATGCTTAAAATCAAATTCTCCGCGAACCCCGTCTTTAACTGGAATGGAACTGTCTGGACATACTGGTGCACAAAGCAAGCATTGCTTACATTTATCAACTTTAAAAACAGGCTTCATTGATCTCCAATCACCAGTGTTAAAGTTTTCTGCACTACCACTTTCATATATTACACCACCTGGAGTTATATCCTTCCATGTGATACTTTCATTAATTATTTTTCCTTCTTTATTTCTCATATTCCCTTCACCTCCTCCATTGATCTTTTTAATGCTTCCATATTTCCCTTAAGTACTTCTGGCTTTGTTGCAAACTTATGAGCAAAGGATGCTTCCATATCTTTTACAAAAGCTTCTTCCTCCATAATTCCACTTACCTTAACAATAGCACCTAACATTGGAGTATTAGGGAAGTTTTTACCTAAAGTTTCTTCAGAAATTTTCCCTGCAGCTATAGTACAAACCTTACCTTTATAACCTCTTAGGGAACTCTTTATATCTTCTGGAGATTTTTCTGTGTTTATAACAATTGCGCCTTCTTCTTTAAGTCCTGCTGTAACATCAATGGATTCTAATAATGATTCATCAACTACAACTACATAATCTGGCTCATAGATGTTAGAATGTACTGTTATTTTTTCCGTACTTATTCTGTTATAGGCAGTAATTGGTGCCCCCATTCTCTCTGGACCATATTCAGGAAATCCCTGAACGTAACAACCTGTATTAAAGGCAGCATCTGCTAGTAACAATGATGCGGTTTTAGCTCCTTGGCCACCGCGGCCATGCCAACGAATTTCAGTTAATTTAGACATTTTAAATCCTCCTTTACTACTTTACTAATTGTTTAAGCAATTGCCATGCCAAAGAATAAATTTCTCATTTTTCTTATGTTTTACTTAGACTTTATGTCAATTTGTTAGAATAAATGTTATAATCAGTGTTATAATGAAGAATAATGTTATAAAGGTGATATAATGCAATATGAAGATTTAATCAATAATGGTATTTTAAAAGATATACTAAATAGCTGTAATGATGGAATTAATGTTGTCGATATTAATGGACGGCTTATTTTTGCTAATAATGTATCTGCTTTCTATGTTAATGCACAACCAGAGTTAATGATTGGTAAAATGATCACTGATTTCTATCCCAAAGCAGTACTGCTCTCTGTACTAAAACATAAACATCCAATTCACGATAAGAAAATACACCAAGTTGGTGATAAAAAATATATGGTAAATTCCTTTCCTATGTTTATCAAAGGAGAATTTGTTGGCGCTTATTCAATTTTTAAAAGTGTCAATGATATTGATGCACTTAACAAAAAAATAAAGACATTGGAGTTACAGCTTGCACTAAGCTCTATTGAATCAGATCCTATGTCGATTATCGGCAATAACGGTTCTCTAGAAAAGGTATTGAAATCTGCCAAAAGAACAGTTGGATCTCTCGCAGGACCTAGACATTCTATTATAATTGGCGAGTCTGGAACAGGAAAAACCATGCTTGCAAAGATGATTCACAGCTATGCTATTAGACTAGGAGTCCTTGATAAGAATGCTCCATTTGTAGAAGTCAACTGTGCCCAATATACCAATTCAGATATTGCAGCAGTTGAAATTTTCGGATCTGAACAAGGCGCTTATACTGGATCTAAGCAGAAAAAAGGACTTTTTGAACAAGCAAGCGGAGGTATACTCTTTTTAGATGAGGCTCATGCCTTAGAACAATATCAAAATATCCTACTAAAAGCAATAGAGTCTGGTAAAATAAGACGGGTTGGTGGATGTAAAGAAATCAATGTGGATGTAATTATTGTTGCTGCATCAACTAAAAATCTTAAGGATGAGTTATTGCCGGAATTGTATCAAAGACTTGCACAATATGAGTTAACTTTGCCTTCACTGTCAGACCGCAGCTTAGACGAAAAACTAGATTTACTTAACCATTTTGTAAAAAGATATGAAGATGCTGTACTGCGTCATCATAATATTAAGTATAAAGTTATTTTAAGTCCCTTGTGTAAAGATACGCTATTAAAAGTCCATTATCCTAGAAACATAAGACAGATGAGAGATGTTATAAATTTAAGTATCGATGCCGCTTCTCCTCTTATTTCGGAGATTCATGATGGTGAGGAAATAATAACACAAGTAGAATTGAAACATTTACCTTTTGAGATCTTTGATGAACATAATTCCAATAAACAAAATACTGTTGAAAACAACGTAATTAATAATCATATTGATAAAATAATTAATGATCTTATCCTCCAAGGTTTGGGTCCTAGAAAGATTTCAAGAAAGCTTGAAGAGAAAGGATATAATATTGAATATTATAAGGTTGCTTACCATCTGAAGAAGAAAAAGAGAAAGTCTTAATACAAAATTCATATATAAAAATCCTCAAATACTCTAGTAAGGGTGCGTCTAAATTTATTAGATAATCCCTAAAATTTTATTTTAAAAATAATGAGCAATGAATTAAAAGCTGATGGCACCCCTACTTCTAAAAATTAAATATTTCTTTTAACACCTCATACCTGTCATGTGTTAGCAGTGCATCTTTATCTGTATTTTTTAGCTTTACTATATATGTCCATCTTCCATAAGGATATATTTTATGAATCATGGAGAGATTTATTATATAAGATTTATGACTTCTGAAAAATTGAGTTTTATCTAATCTCTCTTCTAATTCACTTAACCCCTCCGAGGTAATATAGCTATTATCAATAGAGTATATAACCGTATTTCTATCCTCTCTTTGTATAATAACTATATCTTTCATATCAATAAAACTTATTCCTTCCTTACTTCTAACTAATATTTTTTCCAGGCCTTTTTCATGTCGAATAATTTTATACATATTCTCTTCATTCTTGTGTTCATTTAATGTTTTTATACGATTCAAAGTTTGATAAATCCTATCAAGTTTAAAAGGTTTTACAATATAATCAAAGGCATAAAGCTGAAAGGCATCAGACATGTACATTTCATATGCCGTTGCAAAAATAATTATTATTTTAGGATTTATATCAATTATTTTTTTAGCACACTCTATTCCACTAAGCTTTGGCATTTCTACATCTAAAAATATAACTTCAGGATGTAATTCTTCTACTTTAGAGAGGACAGCTTCCCCATCCTCCGCCTCTCCAATTAGCTTAAATCCCTCTATTTTTTCAACAGCCTTTCTTAAGACCATTCTCATGCCTTCTTCGTCATCTCCAATTAAGACCTTTAATTCCAATAATATCACCGCCTTCTTCTTTTTGCCTTTGGCTCTCCTAAGATCTCTGTATAAACTATTGCTTTCATAAGGTCTTCTTCTGCAAAATCAATATTAAAAAAACTTTCATTGTCACATATATCTCTTTTGGTTAAGGTATCTTCTTTATTATAATTTGGTTCTGCACTTTGTTCTAAGGATTCATCTAAATCTCTATTTACATTTGATGCTTTACTTGTCTTATAGTTCTCATACTTTTGTCTGACATCTAAATCATTAATATTTGAGCCGATATTCGCAATTTTTTTATTAAAATCTACCATAGAATCTATAAAACCATTTTTTAGCACCTTCATTATAAATTCTATGGGGCCATCAATTTTAATCATAATTTTCTACTCCTTTGTATTACTAGAAGTACCATAAGAATTCTTCTGGTTCTTTGTCTTTCCAGCTTTAGAAATAGACTCCCTCATCTTTGTATCTGATATGATATTTTGCATATCATAGTAATCCATTACTCCTAATTTTCCTTCTCTTAGTGCTGTGGCCATTGCTCTTGGTATTTCAGCTTCTGCTTCCACAACGGCAGCTCTCATCTCTTGCTCTTTTGCAACTGCCATTGCTCTTCTTTCTTCCGCCTTTGCTTGTGCAATATTCTTGTCTGCTTCAGCCTGCAGTGTTTGAAGTTGAGCTCCTATATTTCTTCCAACATCTACGTCTGCAATATCTATTGATAATATCTCGAAAGCAGTACCTGCATCTAGCCCTTTAGCTAATACTGTTTTTGATATAGCATCTGGATTAGCTAAAACTTCTTTATGAGAAACTGAAGTACCAACTGTAGTTACGATACCCTCTGCAACTCTTGCAAGAACTGTTGCCTCTCCAGCTCCACCTATAAGTCTATCTAAATTAGCCCTTACTGTTACTCTTGCTTTTGCTAAGAGCTCAATTCCATCCTTAGCAACTCCCGATACATTAGGTGTTTCAATAACTCTTGGATTAACGCTCATTTTCACAGCTTCAAGTACATCCCTACCTGCAAGGTCAATTGCTGCTGCCCTTTCAAAAGGCAACTGAAAGTCTGCTCTATGAGCTGCAATAAGTGCATCCACTACCTGATCTACATTTCCACCTGCTAAATAATGAGCTTCTAATTCATTTACGCTTATTTCCAATCCTGCCTTTGTGGCTTTAATTAGTGGAAAAAGAATCTTTTTTGGTGGAACTCTTCTAAGTCTCATTCCCACCAAGTTAAAAATGTTGACCCTTACATTTGCGGCTAAAGCTGAAATCCATAACCCGACAGGTACAAAGGTTAAAAATAGAGCCAGAAAAGTAGCTATACCGCCTAAAATTATTACAACTAGAATTGCATTATTCATAATATTATTCCTCCCTATGAGTAAGACTCATCTTTTACTTTTAATAATTCATTTACTCTATTTGTCTAACAACAATTCTTCTTCCTTCGACTTTTATAATTTTTACTTTTTTATCCTTCGAAATAAACTCTCCCTCTGAAACTACATCCAGCTTTATTCCATTAAATTCTGCTATGCCAGCTGGTCTTAAAATTGTAATGGTAATTCCCTCCTGATCTATAAAATATTTAAGGTCTTCTGTGCCTGTATATCCTGCCTCTTTCTTTTGAGTCTCATGCAAAATTAAAATTTTTGAAAGTCTGCCCTTAGTTGCAGATTTTAAAACCAAAGTAAGTGCTATTCCGAGTACCGAAATAATAACAGCAAGTAAAATTAATACCTCCATCACGCTTGTAGCTGTTAGTATTACTCCAATAATAAGAAGTATTCCTCCCGAAATTCCCGGAAATCCAAAACCAGGATGAAACATTTCTACAATTACTAACAAAAATCCAAAACCAAAACACAAAAATGCAATCCAACTTATACTAGATAAAAAATTTACCAACTCCAAGCACCGTCACCTCCTTAAATCATATATTCTTCTTGATATTATAATACCTCTTTTTTGTTTTAACATTAATACATAACTGTTAAGATATACATACCCTTGTCCAAAATGTCGTATTTTAAGTTTATCTGGTGAGGATCTCTGTTTATCGCGGAATCCATCCTTCAAATATAGTAACTGTCTTATCACTAACCACTTTAATATCGCCTCCGTACTCCATAAGTATGTCCTTTACAATAGCTAATCCCATTCCTTCTCCTTTTTCTCCTTTTGTAGTAACGCCTGCTTTAAAAATTTTAGAAATAATTTCTTGGGAAATAACCGGTCCGTTATTCTTTATTCTGAAACCATATGCTTTTAGATCTTCAAATAATTCTATTTGTATAATTCTATTTTCTTTTGATTCCTGAAGTGCATATATAGCGTTATCTATAATATTTCCAAGCACCCTGCAAAACTCCCAAGATGGCACTTTCAAGTCCTTAAAGGACGTAGTAATTGCTATTTCTGTTCTAATTCCTCTTTTTTCTGCATATAAAGTTTTAGCTTGAAGCAATGCGTTAACTGCTGGGTTTGCAGTTTTTAATATCTTATTTACTTTTTGAATGTCTTTAAACACTTTTTCTATATATTCCGTTGCTTCAAGATATTCTTCCATCTCCATAAGACTATAAACTACCTGCAGATGATTCATAAAATCATGTCTTTGAGCTCGAAGAGTTTTATTAAGGTTTTCTAATTGTTCCAAAGTGTGTTTTAGGGTAGCATATTCATAACTTCTTCCATAAAGATATCGTATATTTTTCACAGTAAAAAAACTATTAATAATTCCTATAAATATAATTATATATATAAACAAATCTCCGCTATAAAGTTTCTGCTGAAAATCGAAAGGATTTTGATGAAAATAATTATATGTTATCACTGCTACTATTGTACCTATCTGCATTATACTCAAAGCAATTATTGTTATGATTGTTTTATTTATGTCTAATCTTTTCTTCATTGTCACTTTGTTCTCCCTTCTTATTCCATCAATACCTTTTATTTTAACATATTTAAAATAATATCAAAACTACCTATTTTAGCTCTAATCGTTGATAAAATTTTAACACAGATGGCGACATAGAACAATTTGTTATATAATTATAAATATATCAACATTTAATAGTGATACTTATAGATAAACACATCAGACACTTAACTTATACGCAGGGATATATTGACATTCTGGAAGGCTCATTTAAATACTTTTGTTATAAGTCTTAGCGAAGTATTTTAGAAAATCTTAGGACTATTGATATGTTTGAGGTACGAGTTTATCAATTGTTCTTAGACTTTCTAAATACTGAGCCTTAGACTTATCAAAAGTATTTATTGTGCCGGAAGAATGCCAATATATCCCGGAGCATAAGTTAAGTGTCGGCCGTGTACATCTATAATATATGATGTGATGGAGGGATTATTATTATGAAAAAGAGAATGGGCGCACTGCTAATGATGCTTGCATTGATAATTTCATCATTGTTCGCAGTGGGTTGTTCAAGTAATTCAAAGCAAGCTAATGATCAGCCGCAAACTAAAAAGGAAAAAATCAAAATAGCTGCTTTAAAAGGTCCTACAGGTATGGGTATTGTAAAGCTTATAGAAGAAAATAAAGATATTTACGATATTACTCTATTTGATTCACCGGATCAATTAGTATCTAAAATTGTAAATGGCGAACTAGATGGTGCTGCTGTCCCATCTAATTTAGCACCAATTTTATATAACAAAACAAATGGCAGCGTTCAACTTCTAGGAATAAACACTTTAGGAATCCTATATATAGTTGAAAATGGTAATACAATAAAAGATATCAAAGATTTAAAAGGTAAAACTATTTATTCAAGCGGAAAAGGTTCTACACCTGAATTTGTACTAAATTACATATTAAAAAAGAATGGCTTAGAACCGGATAAAGACGTTAAAATTGAATATAAAGCCCAGCACAGCGACGTAGCTACAGCTTTAGCATCAAAAGAGATCAGTATAGCAGTCTTGCCTGAACCCTTTGTAACTACTGCGAAAATGAAAGATGCAAGCTTACAAATTCCAATAGACTTGACTAAAGAATATGAGAAAGTATCCGGGAATAATAGCAAGTTAGTAATGGGTACTATTGTATTTAGAAAAGACTTCATAACTAAGAGAACATCAGATGTAGATGAATTTTTAGCTAAGTATAAAAGTTCTGTAGACTTTGTAAACAACAATAAAGTAGAAGCTAGTAAGCTTATCGAAAAAAATGGAATTCTTCCAAAAGCTAAATTAGCAGAAATGGCCATTCCTAAGTGCAATATAGTCTTTATCAGCGCTCAAGATGGAAAAGAATCTTTAAATAAATTCTATAGTATTTTGAAAGAAAATGATCCAAAATCTATTGGAGGAAAGTTACCAGATGAAAATTTCTATTACAAAGGTAAGTAGAAAAATAAGCATATTATTATTTTGGATATTAATTTGGGAGCTTTGCTCCCTTTTTGTTAATAAACCTATTTTGCTCCCCTCTCCTACTGAAGTATCAAAGATTTTAATATTGCTTATGATCAAGGCTTCCTTTTGGAAAAGCATTTTTACAAGTATATCTAATGTTATATTCGGGCTTTTTATATCTATAAGTATAGGGATAGTAATAGGCGTTGCTGCAGGTCTTAATAAATTTTTTGAAGAATTCTTGGAACCTTTAATTGTATGTGTAAAATCTACTCCTGTAATGTCTATCGTAATATTAGCTTTAGTTTGGTTTAAATCCTCTCATGTAGCGATTTTTACAGCAATACTAGTTTGTTTCCCCATAATATATACAAATGTACTTCAGGGAATAAAATCTGTTGATATACAATTAATACAAATGGCAAAGGTATATAATGTAAAAGGCATATATATAATAAAAGATATTTATCTACCTTCAATTAAAAACTTTATTATTTCAGGTGTATTAATGTGTCTAGGTCTCGGCTGGAAAGTTACAGTAACCTCAGAAGTTTTAAGCATGCCCAGATATTCTATAGGCCTAAATCTATTAAATGCTAAAGCAACTCTGGAAACTGCAGAACTTTTTGCGTGGACTATCGTAGTAGTTTTATTGAGTTTTATTTTTGAATTAATATTCAAATCCTACATAAAGAAGAACAATAACTAAGGATGGTATTGTATGGAATCAACAAACAATTTTGAAGTTCAAATTAAAAATCTACATAAGTCCTATGATAATCACAAAGTTCTAAATAATTTAAGTATGGATTTTATCCGAAATAAAATTACTGTCATTACAGGGCCCTCTGGCTGCGGTAAGACTACTTTGCTCAACATTATAAGTAGAATTGAAAAAGAAGACAGTGGAGAGATAATCCTAAATAATAAAGATATTTCCTACATATTTCAGGAAGATAGGCTTATTCCACATCTTACAGTCTATGAAAATATTGCTTTTGTTTTAAAATCAAAGATGCGGAAAGAAGAAATGAAAAATATCATAGATAAGTATTTAGCTATGGTTAAACTAACAGAGTATAAAGATAAGCTTCCAAGTAAATTAAGCGGAGGCATGAAAAGAAGAGTTGCTATAGCTAGGGCCTTCGCATACAAAAGTGAATTACTTTTAATGGATGAACCTTTTAAAGGATTAGATGATAAACTTAAATCAGAAATAATAGAATACTTTTTAAAGATTTATAAGGAAGATAAGAGGACTGTTATACTAGTAACTCACGATATGAAAGAGGCGGAACTTTTAGGAGACGTGATTTATTCTTTCTCCTCCGATTGAATTGAAAAGCATGTAAAGAAATTCTATTAAAATCTCCAATATTTATATATTGTTATTCTGTATATAGACATCCACGGCCGAAAATTAACTTATAAAAAATATTTATTGGTAACAGTTAACACAAATTAAATATTTTTTTAGAGGACAATTGACAGGAGACAGTAACAGAAAAATAAAAGACGAATGCGTTTTGTGCTTTCGTCTTTTATTGTGTAACGAATAAAGTGAAAAAAGTTTCTTCTTTCACTTTATAGTTGTTTAAATATTTTAATATCTTTACATATTGTGTTCAGCTTTGCAGTATTCCTCTATGGTTTCTGCAACTATTTTTGCATGAACTGCTGCTTCTACTACAGTTCTTGCTCCTGTAACAACATCGCCAGAGGCAAAGGTTCCTTTTTTAGTTGTATTGCCTTTTTCATCTGTTATAAGTAGTCCCCACTTATTGGTACTAAGTTCTGTTGTATTAGATACTATATTAGTTTTAGGAGACTGACTTATAGCTATAATTATTGAATTGCATTCGAAAAACTCTTCTTTTCCCTGAGCAGTTTTTATCTGCATTTTTCCATCTGAATCTACTACATTTTCTGTAACTGCTAATCTTATGCCTTCTTCTGTTAGTTCTATTGGAGACCTAAACAATTCAAATTTAACTCCATCATTTTTAGCTTCTTCTAGTTCATGTTTTGTTGCAGTCATTTGTTCAAAGTCACTTCTGTAAACTATAGTAACTTCTTTGGCTCCAAGTCTTTTAGCACTTCTTGCAACATCCATAGCTACATTTCCTGCCCCTATTACTGCTACTTTTTCTCCCAATCTATAGGTTTGTGGTGATTTTAAATAATCAATAGCAAAATGAACGTTTCCTAAAGTCTCACCTTTTATATTTAGAGTCCTTGGATTCCATACTCCAGTTCCAATAAACGCTGCTTTATATCCATCCTCAAATAATCTGTCTAAAGATATGACTGGTCCAATAAGTGTATTAGGCCTAATTTTCACTCCAAGTTCTACAAGTCTATCTTCAATAATATCAATTATTTTTTTAGGTAATCTATACTCTGGAATACCATATCTAAGCACTCCTCCTATTTTTTCATGAGCATCAAAGATAGTAACCTTGTATCCTCTTTCTGCAAGTATAAATGCAATTGTAATTCCTGCTGGTCCTCCACCAACAATTGCAATTCTATCTTTATCTTTTTTTACATTTTCAAACCTAACTTCTTCTAAGTATCTTTTAGATATTTCATGTTCTATCTCATGAAATTTTATAGCTTCGCCTTTAATCCCTCTTACACAGCTACCCATACATTGATCTTCATGGACACAAACCAAAGAACATACAACTGATAATGGGTTGTTTTTAAATAGGATTTTTCCTGCTTCCATAATCCTATCTTCTTTATAAAGGCTTATGATTTCTGGTATTGGTGTACAAATTGGGCAACTGTCTTTACAATTAGGCTTCTTACACAATAAACATCTATCTGCTTCGTTTAATAACAAATTCTTTTTATCCATACTAAGCTACTCCTTCTTTTTATCTTTCAGTATATTATTGGTTATTTTATATAAATTTACTCCCAAAGTACTTTCAGCTCTAGTCAAAAGGCTTCTTTTAATTAAACTACGATTTTTGCTCTTAAAACAAGTAAACAGCCTGAAAGCATTGTCATCCATTGCTTTCAGGCTGTTAAATCATTTAAATCATTCATTGAAGATTAAATAAGAAAAAGCTTATTGTCGTTTTGACAATAAACTTTTCATTTTGAGTAAGCATATAATCTTACAAATTATACTTTTTAAGATCTCTATATAAAGTAGACAAGCTTATTCCTAGCTCTTCTGCAATTTTTCGTTTTCCTTTAAGTGTGTTTCCATGTTTAATTAACAGTTCATGAAGACACTTTTTTCGTATTGACTGCAGATTTTTATATTCGTTGTCTTTTTTCTCAGTCCTAATTTTATTTGGAATACATGAAATTGTTAACATATCTGTATTTGCCATGTTAACTGAATATTCAATGACATTCTCCAATTCTCTTACATTCCCAGGCCATTCATATAACAATAACTGCTTTTTTACATCTTCTGATATGCCAGTAATATTCTTTTTAAACTTCTCATTGTACTTAATTAAAAAGTGCTCAGCTAATAGAATAATATCCTCTGGTCGTTCCCTAAGGGGAGGTATAATTAAAGGTATTACACATAATCTGTAAAAAAGGTCTTCTCTAAATTCATCTTTTCCAACCATTTCTTCAAGATCTTTATTAGTAGCTGCAATTATTCTAACATCTAATTTTACCGGTTTTACTCCGCCTACTCTTTCCAATTGTCCATATTCAATGACCCTTAATAATTTAGGCTGCAAATGCAATGATAAATCTCCAACCTCATCAAGAAAGATTGTCCCACCATTAGCAAGTTCAAATTTACCTGGCTTTCCTCCCTTATTCGCTCCTGTAAAAGCACCACTTTCATATCCAAAAAGTTCGCTTTCAAGAAGATTTTCAGGTATAGCCGCACAATTAATTGCTATAAAAGGTTCCTTCTTTCTTTCACTCATTTCATGAATTGCCCTAGCAAATAATTCTTTTCCAGTTCCGCTCTCTCCTAGAATCAAGACATTTGATTCATATTTAGCCGCTTGTACTGCAAGGTTTTTCGTCTTATTCATTAAATTACTGTTTCCTACTATACTATCAAGATTTATATTTAAATGTGAGGCATCAGCTAGAAGTTGATATGCTATATTACTTAATTCTTTTTTATGTTTAAATTTAAAAAGAATATCTGACCTTTCATTATTGCTATTGATAAATTTAACACTTAAAAACATTCTGTTATTAGGAATTGAAGCTTTCAAATCTATTTCCCACTCTTTATTACTATTTTCTTTAGCGTCCTCTACTATATTTTCCAAATAGCTTTCTGGTAATATATCTTTAATATTGTTTGTACTTTTTAATATTTCTTTCATTGCACTATTATATCTAATTATCGTTCCTGAAAAATCAGTTAATACAATTCCTTCACTTATAGAGTCTAAAACTGTTACTAATCTGTCTTCAGTCTTTTTTTCCTTTATTTTTGTTATAATTGCTTCTCCAAGTCTTTCTAAAAATGTAATTAATTTACCTGTCATTTTAGTCAGCTTATTCTTAAGTTCAGGTGTTAGAGATGCTATTGTTATAGTTCCAATACATTTTCCTTCATTTTTTATAGGATATATTATTGAATATTCTCCTTCACATTTATCATAATCTCTCATTGGACATTCCTTACAAATTTCATTTTCTTGAGGATTATCAATAATTAAAAGTTTTCCACTTTTAATAACATAGTCATTTGCACATCCTCTAGGGAGAGCTATTCCATTACTTTCTTTGAATATGCCAGTTCCAGCCACCCTTATCAAATGATTGTCCATAACATAAATATCAAATTCAATGACTGAACTAGTTGTTTCTATTAAATTCTGTATAAATTCCTTTATCTGATACATTAAACTATGCATAATACCTCACCACTTTGTTATTATAATTTTCTATTTACATTATATATCATATAATTAATAAGTACATAAGTATTTTATTAATTTGTCAGTCTTAAATTTTTAAAGACAAAAGAATCTAGCTAAACCAGATTCTTTTTATATTACATATCGCCATCCATTTTCTTATTTTTTCTCATCATATAAGCTGCACCTAAACCTACAGCAGTTCCAACTATTCCAATCATAGTTGTACTCATAACCCTTCTGTCTCTTCTACCTCCCAGCATTGAAGTTATTGTCTTTAATCCAACCATTTCTCTTATCATAATACCCTCCATAGCTCTATAGCATAAATTTTAATATTATTATTATTCCAATTCCATTTAAAATATATGCTTTATACATCTGATAATGTCTATATTTTTTTACTTTCTATAGCGAGAAAAATCTTCATAATCTTAACAGGTTTCTGTACAGTTTCTACCTTTTCTTTTTGCAGCATATAAAGCTGAATCTGCTTTTTTTAAAATATCTTGTAGTTTCTCAGATTCATGTTTTATCTCAGTAGCTCCAAGACTCAAAGTAACCTTTATTTCTCTTAAACCATCTACTTTAACAGAATGTTCCCATATCCTTTTTCTTATTGTCTCAGCAAGTTTTACAGCAGTACATAAATTTGTATCTGGAAGTATTGCCGCGAATTCTTCTCCTCCATAACGTCCAAATATATATTCTTGTCCTAAAATTTCTTTACATTCTTGAGCCACTTCTATTAGAACTTTGTCACCTGTAGTATGTCCATAATTATCATTTATCCTTTTAAAATGATCTATGTCTAACATTATAACTGAAAATGTATTTTTATCGCTTTTGTATTTTTCTAAAATCTCTTCTGCAAGTTCAAAAAAATGTCTTCTGTTAAATACCCCTGTAAGTCCATCCATTATTGATAACTTAACAGCATTCTTCATAGTTATTAAAGTTTCTATTCTAGCCAATAATTCCTCTTTTTCAAAAGGTTTAATTACATAATCATTGGCACCACACTGAAATCCCATACATTTATTTGAAAGCTGACTCCTAGCTGTAAGCATTATAATTGGAAGTTCTACAAGAGAAAATCTTTTTCTTATAATTGTACATACTTCATAGCCTGACATTTTCGGCATCATAACATCCAATATTACAAGATCAAATTTTTCACTTTTAATAATTTTTAATGCGTCCATTCCAGTTGAAGCAGTGGTTACTGAATATCCGTAAAGATATAGCAAATTGATCATAACTTGTAAATTTATAGTTTCATCATCTACTACAAGGATTTTCAAATTATTCCTCCTACTTTGTAGTCCAAAATTAAAATCAATTGTATTTTCTTCTGTAGACTTAAAAACTTTATTCTTTTTGAAATTTTTATAATTCGAATTAATGGCATTCTCTTCTTTACATAGTGGAATAGTAAATATAAAAGTTGATCCTTTTCCAAGTTCTGATTGACAGTAAATATCTCCTCCTTGAAGGTTTATCAACCGTTTTGTTATGCTCAAACCAAGACCAGTTCCACCATATTCTCTTGAAATAGAAGAGTCTACCTGTTCAAAAGATTTAAAAATGTCTTGCAATTTATCTTCTGATATACCTATTCCTGTATCAGAAACATAAATTTCCAAGAAATCACCCTTTTCCATTGCATTTACAGAAATTGTTCCTTTATCAGTAAACTTAATAGCATTACCTATCAAATTATAAAGTATTTGTTGAAGTCTATCCTCATCTGCATAGACTTTTGAACTATTTTCAGGTATTTTGTTTTGAAGAGATAGTTCTTTTTGCTTATGCAGCATTGATGTATTGAAAACTGTCAATATCCCATCTACAATATTGGAGAGATTTATTTCCTTTATGTTTAATTCTATATCCTTGTGTTTAAGCTTAGAGTAATCCAAGATATCATCTACAAGGCTGCTTAATCTTTTAGCACTAGAAGAAATAATATCAATATTTCTTTTTAAAACTGGTGATAATTCTCCAGCAATTCCTGAAGTCAAAGAATCTGATATTCCAATTATTCCATTTAGAGGTGTTCTTAATTCATGAGATGTATTTGCTAAAAATTCATCCTTAAGTTTGTCTAAGGATATAAGTTTTTCTGATAAATTTTCAACTTTTAAAAAAGCACCAGAAAAAATTTTGGAAAGCATTATTGCTACTATAAATATAAATGCCATTATTCCGAGAGAACTTAATCCATAAGCTCCCATACTGCTTCTGCTGCTGGCATAACAAACATCATTTAAAACAGTAATAAATAAAATTCCCATGCCACCCAAAATCATGTATGAGCCTTCTCTCTTATTTAAAGCAGTTTTTACAAGAACCTTTAAAAAATATAGTCCATTAATTATTAAAATAATATTATTTATATCAGCGGTTTTTACAATAATTTCATATGGAAAAATAATCAAAAACAATATAAACAATATATAATATGCATTAATAATTGCTAAAATTTTTTTTGAAAACTCCTCTGGATAAATTTTATAAAAAAATCTTACTGCAGCTAGTATTTCTGCACAAGTAGCCCCATAATTGACTGTTTGATATAATTCATAGGACATTGGTAAAAAATTTTGAATCAATAATGCTTCACCTATAAATATAGTTCTTATTGCTCCTATTATACAAATTAAACCAAAATATAAAGTATATTTTTTCTTCGGTAAGAATATATATAGGGCTATATGATACAATCCCATTATTGCAAGACAAGAAAATATAAACATATCTTTTAAAGAGGAATTCCTGTCGTCATGAGCTATATTTTCATAATCACCCATATATATTGGATAACGTATGCCTCCACTTGAAAAATTAAAATTTGATACCTGTAAAATAATCTCAAATTCTTTTTCTGGTGGTTTAAAGCCTATAACTCTCTTTTTCATTTCCGGAGATGAACTAGCTTTATCTTTTCCTACAATTCCATTTATGCATATCACTTGATTATCAATCATCAACTTATATGAAAGTGTTTTATAGTATATATCTATACCTTTCATTAAATCCTCACTGTCATCATTAAGTTTCACTTTTAATCTATAAGTTCCACATCCCATTCCATCTATATTTTTTCCATTCACAAAATACCCATTCCATTTGCCAGGAACTTTAATATATCCAGACATATGAGGCTTGGTTTCTTTATTATGAAAATCCTCATAAGTCAAAAGTTCACCATAATAAAATTCCCAGTCACCACTAAGCATAATTTTGTGATTTTTTTCAAAATTCCAATCTGTAAGATTTAAAATTCCTTTTTCAGCTTTAGGCATTTTCTTAATGTTTAAATTGGCCCTATCTATAAACAGCATAATTAGTGCAACTATACCAATAAATAGAACTGTATATGCAAAATATTTTTCTAGTTTATTTAAAACAACTTTAAAATTCACTTTTTTCCTCTCCATTATTGATAAAACCATATTATTATATTTTTTAATTTAATATTAAGAAAACCAAGCAAAATATATTTATCTTTGCTTAGTCTTCAAAGCTCAAATTCCTTCTTAGTTTATTACTTTTAACTTATAGTTAGCCTTCCAAGCTTAATCAAGTCTTTACATTCTTCTAAATCTTTTGGAGTGACACAAGCTGAAACAACGGACAATGCATTATCTGTTTCTAGTTCTGGTGCTGCAGATAGCTGTTTCTTTTGATTTGCCTTATTCAATGCTGTTACAAATTTTTCTTTTGCTTTCTGAAGATCTTTATCTACCTGAAGATCCTGGTTATCATCTAGATCTGTTTCCTTAAAACTTTTTTGTACATTTGCTAATAAGCAATTTGCAGCTTCCTCTGATATGTTTAATTGATACTTTTTATTACTATCAGCTTCATCAAAACACCTATATACAACTTCTGAACACACCATAGGAGTTTTGCCTTCATCAATTAATTTAAAAATAAATTCTGCTGCGTTATCCAAAATACTTCTCAATATTTTTTTGCTGAAAGGATCTAAAGGTATGTTGTGTGTTGCCGCAACTACAGCAAGTAATATTAAATGATCATAAGCATATTTAACACCTGCATTTACATAATCCAAACCTACTTTTTGGACAGGAGCAAAAGGATAATCTGCATCTCCTAAATTATGTCCATCCTTTTTAAAACGAAATACATCAGTAAAGGTTTCTTCAGTGATTTTTTCAATAGGATCACAAACAACACCTCTTGCAGTTGCTTGTATAATGCAATGCTTGCCATCAATCTCTCCTGCATATAATGCAGAGTGGCTATATGTACCCTCATCAAAAAGAACAATCATGTCAGAAATAAATCCTTCTCCTCTGCATAATAAAACATCACATGGTTTAAGATCCTTCAATTCTAAATTTTCCATACTTATCCCCCAATTGATATACAAAAATTCTTAATTATGCTAAAAAAGTAATATTTTTATTTTATATTCATAATATCACAATGCAACTTTTTTTACCACTTGAAAATTAAATACATAAAATAGTCCCCTTCGATAATACCCTTAAATTTTTTTTGCCTCTATACCCCAAATCTCTTTAGCATATTCCATAATAGTTCTATCACTACTAAACTTACCTGCATATGCAAGATTCATTAGGCACTTTCTTGCCCACCCTAGTCTATCTCTATATGCTTTATCAACTTTATCCTGAGCTTTCCTATATTCATCAAAATCTTTAAGTATAAAATAGTTATCCGGCCTGTGCCAGCTCGCGCCTTCAAGTAGTGAATTATATAAATCCTCGAACATTCCAGTATCACCATCATCAAAGGTTCCATCAATTAGCGTATTTACTACTCTTTTTAATCCTTTTACAGAGTCATAATATTCAATTGGATCGTAAGTCTCCTTTATTTTCTCTAACTCTTCCATCCTTGCACCAAATATAAAATTATTTTCTTCTCCTGCTTCCTGAACCATTTCAACGTTAGCCCCATCATAGGTTCCTATAGTTGGTGTTCCATTAAGCATAAATTTCATATTTCCAGTACCAGAAGCTTCTTTACCTGCTGTGGATATTTGCTCTGAAATATCTGCTGCTGGGAATAACTTTTCTGCATAGGAAACTCTGTAGTTTTGTATAAAGACTACCTTTATTTTGTTGCTGATAGACTCATCATTATTGATTAGATTAGCTATTTCATTTATGAATTTTATTATTCCCTTGGCTCTAAAATATCCTGGTGCTGCCTTAGCTCCAAAAATAAAGGTTCTTGGTATAATATCGAGATCTGGATTTTCCTTTAATCTAAAATATAAATCTAATATACCAAATGCATTTAAAAGCTGCCTTTTGTATTCATGTAATCTTTTTATTTGAATGTCAAACAAAGAATTGGGATTAGTTTCAACTCCTTCATTAATTCTAATATACTCTGATAACTGCTGCTTCTTTAACTGTTTAATATCTAAAAGCTTGTTTAAAACAGATTTATCTCCTGCAAACTTTTCTAGTTCCTTTAAGGCCTTTAGATCTGTAATCCAACTATCACTACTAAGAAGTTCTGTTATAAATCCTGATAATTCCTTATTACATAATGCAAGCCATCTTCTTGGAGTAATACCGTTAGTTTTATTTAAAAATCTATCTGGATAGAGCTCATACCAATCTTTTAATTCCTGATTTTTCAAAATATCAGTGTGTAGCTTTGCTACTCCATTAGTAGCGTGAGTACCATGAATTGCAAGCCATGCCATATGAATTTTATTCTTATATATTATTTTCATAGAGTTGATTTTATTGTAGCTATAACCTTCTTCTCCTAGTTCTCTTATGAATCTTCCATCTATGATTTTAATTATTTCATAAACCCTAGGTAACAACTTTTTATAGAGTTCGATGTCCCATTCTTCAAGGGCTTCCCTTAATATAGTATGATTGGTATATGAAAAGGTATTTACAGTAATTTCCCATGCCTTTTTCCATTCAACTTTTTCTTCATCTATAAGGATTCTCATAAATTCTGGTATGGCAATCACCGGATGTGTATCATTAAGCTGAATTGCATTATATTTTTTAAATAGGTCAAAATTATTTCCATGATACTTTTTAAAGTTTCTGACTAAATCTTGCAGGGCTGCTGAAACGAAGAAATATTGTTGCTTTAATCTTAATGTTTTTCCCTCTGCTGTAGACTCATTTGGGTATAATACTCTGGAAACATCCTCCGCTCTGTTCTTCTTCTCTACTGCCCTATTATATTCCTGAGAATTGAATAGTTCAAAATCAAAATCCTCCAAAGGCTCAGCTTTAAATAATCTAAGCTTATTTATATTGCTAGTTTTATAGCCAATAACAGGCATATCATAAGGAACAGCTTTTAAACTGCAGTCTGCAAATTCTACAATTACTGTATCCTCATCACGCCTTACTGACCAAGGATCTCCATACTTGAGCCAATTATCTGCTTTCTCAACTTGAAAACCATTTTTAAAGCTTTGCTTAAATAGACCATGGCTATATCTTATGCCATATCCCGTTAAAGGTAAGTTTTTAGTAGCTGCCGAGTCCATGAAGCAGGCCGCAAGTCTACCTAATCCTCCATTTCCAAGTCCTGCGTCTTCCTCTATCTCCTCAATATCATTTATATCTATATTTAATTCTTCTAGTACTTCCTTTACTTCTTCATAAATTCCTAGATTCAATAAATTATTGCCTAAGGCTCTTCCCATTAAAAATTCAGCAGATAGATAATAAGCTTGTTTACTATTTGAATATACTTCAATAGTTTTATCCCAGTTATCAATTGTTAATTCCATAATTGCCTTAGACAATGCATTATATTTTTCATAATCTTTTGCCTTATCTATGGTTTTAATATAATCAGTTCTTAATATTCTTTTTATATTTGCTTTTAACTCCCTAGTATTCAGCATACTCCCTCTACCTTCCATATAATCTCGTAATCTTATTAATTTTTTTTGCTAACCTATTATTTAAATACTCCTTTTTTACTCTCCAAATCCAATTTCCACCTACCGTAGATGGTAAGTTCATTCTCGCTTCACTTCCAAGCCCTAAGTAATCCTGAATTTGTGCTATGGCTAATTTTGATACAGAACTTAATGCCCCTCTTATAAATCCCCAATTATAACCTTCTCTTTTATTCAATTTTAAATATCTCTTTGCAAATTCAATAGAGCCCTTTTCAGCATTTTCAAACCACCCCATAACGGTGTCATTATCATGGGTTCCTGTGTAAACTATGCAATTTTTTTCATAATTATGAGGTAAATAATCATTTTCTTCTCTCGTACCAAAAGCAAACTCCAATACCTTCATTCCAGGATATCCAGTTGCATCCCTAAAGTCTATAACCTCCTGAGTTAAATAACCTAAATCCTCTGCAATTATTTCTACTTCTCCCAAGGCTTCTTTTATTGCATTAAATAATTTTATTCCTGGACCTTTTACCCACTTTCCATTTACTGCCGTTGGTGCACCATAAGGCACTTGCCAGAAAGATTCAAAGCCCCTGAAATGATCTATTCTTGTTACATCATATAATGTAGCATTTCCTTTGATTCTTTCAATCCACCACTTATAGCCTGTTTTCTCTAAATAACTCCAATTATATACAGGGTTTCCCCATAATTGTCCTGTATCCGAAAAAGCATCCGGAGGGCACCCAGAAACAATAGCAGGCTTCTTTTCTTCATCAAGCATAAATACTTCGCTATTCGCCCAGGTATCTGCACTATCTTCCGCTACATAGATCGGAATATCTCCAATAATCTTTATACCATTATGATTTGCATATTTTTTTAACTTTTTCCATTGATAAAAAAACACGTATTGTAAAAACACCCAGTATTCTATTTCCTCTTTCAATTCTTTTTTATAATAATTTAATGCCTTTTTGTTTCTTAACTTAATATCTTCATCCCATTCCTGCCATGATTTTAAATGAAATTCTAATTTTATAGCCATATATAAAGCATAATCCTCAAGCCAGGCTTTATTTTGAACTTTAAAATTTTCTATTTCCTTCTTATACTTTCCCTTGCTATTTTCAAAAGCAATTCTTAAAATAGGCATCTTATTGTTAAACATCTTTTCATAATCTACCTTTTCAAGATCATCACCGAAATCTACATTTTCATAGTCTTCTTTTTTAAGAAGTTCCTGTTCTTTAAGTAAATCTAAATCTATAAAATATGGATTCCCTGCAAAGGTTGAAAAGGATTGATATGGTGAATCTCCTGCTCCTGTCGGCCCTATTGGTAATATTTGCCAATAACTTTGTCTTGCTTTTACTAAAAAATCTACAAATTCGTAAGCTTCTTTGCCAAAAGTTCCAATTCCATATGGGTTAGGCAAAGATATAATATGCATCAAAATACCACTACTTCTTGTAATCATGACCACTCTCCTTTATCCATAATTATCTTCTTACATTACTTTCTTCTTATAGTCACGCAGTTATATTCACAACTTCGATTTCGACAATAATAATTGTAATGCATCTTTCCTAAAGGTATTTTCCCCTTTTCTTGCAATGCCTTCCAAACTTTAATTTCAATTATACTCCTCTTTATAGTCAAAATAAAATTACCTAATTGGCATTTTGAGCACTTAATTTAGAACATTATTATTCTTCTCAACCATTTTTGAGAATAGATTAGCTATTTAACTTTACTCTAAAGACAGGATTGCTTTCAGAATTTCAAATATATGTATAAAATAAATACTTTTACATTTATAAAAAAATTTATCATATCATAAAAAAAGATATCTCATAATCAAACGAGATATCTTATATTAATTTTAATGTTATTCTGCACTTAAACCTGCTAAGTTCAATAAATTCCAAGGTTTGTTATAATGTGGTTGAAAAAAGAAATCAACAAAAGCTAATTCATCTATAGTCATTCTACTTTGAATACATACTGACATTGTATTTATAGACTGCGTTAAATCTGCTTTTGAAATAATCTGAGCACCTAAAATTCTTTTAGATTTTTTTTCATAAACTACTTTTAGTTGCGCTAAATCATAAGTAGGCATAAATTCTGGACGGTAGTTGTCTTCAACCATTACGGTTTTAATATCTATTTTATATGTTTTAGCAGAACTTTCAGTTAATCCTGTAGAAGCTATGTTATAATCGTAGATTTTAATTCCAGAGGTGCCTTGAGTTCCCATATATTCAATAGTTGGTTTAACTAAATTCCTAGCAACTAATGTTCCCATACGAACTGCATTTGTAGCAAGTGGAATATATTCTTGCTTTCCTATCGGATTGTACATAACAGAACAGCTATCTCCAGCTGCATATACATCTTCTTTACTTGTTTGCATATATTCATCTACTATAATAGCACCATTACCTAACATTTCAAGCTGCCCTTTAAAAAGCTCTGTACTTGGTTTGAAGCCAATAGAAAGTATTACTAAATCCGCCTCATACTCGCCTTTATTCGTAACCACTTTTGATACTTTTTCATCTACTCCTTCAAATCTCGTAACTGTTTCACCTAAGGCTAGCTTTATAGAGTGCTCTGCTAAAGCTTTTTCTGCTTTATCTGTAAATTCTTTATCTAAATATTTACTTAAAATGCGATCTTGACTATCGATTAATGTTACATTCTTACCGTTCATTTGAAAAGCTTCCACTAGCTCTACACCTATATATCCTGCTCCTATAACTACTATATTATTGGCCTTTTGTGATTTTTCAATTATAGCATTTGAGTGATAGTAGTTCTTGGATATCAATATATTTTCTAAATTACTTCCATCAATTTTAGGTAATATTGGCCATGAACCTGTGGTTACTATTAATTTATCAAAAGTATCTTCAAAATCTTCACTGGTTTTTAAGTTATGAACCTCAAGCTTCTTTTTGTCTATGTCAACAGATATTACATCATGAGACATTTTCGTAGTTACTCCTAATTCTGCTAGTTTTTCTGGCGAACTATAAAATAGCCCTTTAGGATCTTTGACTACACCACCAACATATAATGCTATTCCACAAGATAAAAATGAAATTGTGTCATTTCTCTCATATACTGTTATCTGTGCATCAGGATATAATTTAGCACAATTCACTATAGCTGCAGTTCCAGCATGTGTGCATCCTATAACAACTATTTTCATTTACACTGCCCCCTTAATACAATTTTGATATTGTATATGATACCCTTGATTTCTATGTCTTACTCAAAATCCTTTGACTACCTTTTTACGTAATATTGTGAACTCTTGAATGTAGAAAAAATGGGCTGTTACAACAGCCCAAATTTAAGTTATTTTCCTCCATTTGCAATAAAATCTAATACAGCCTGACATGTCGCATATCTATCTGCGCCTTTTATCAATTTAGTACAATAAGAAGTGAAGCTTCCAGCACCTACACAATAAACATTTTTAATGTTTGAATAATCATAAGGTCTATTGTTATCTATGGTAGAACACTTTAAATAATCTGCCAGGTACTCTGCTGCTCTTTCATCAACTCCATTATTAAAACATACTATATTTTCCACAATATTTCCTCCTATTAGCTTGTTATAAAAGGCATCTGTCATAACATCTAAATCTACGTTACCTGATATTCCTGATACTTGACCACTTTCTGAATACTGCCATATAACATAACTTCCCCATAGAGGCGTGCTTGGACTAGAAACTCCATAATTTGCTATCCATAATGGATATTTAGTTATAGCTGCATTCAAATAAGAATTTATATAGCTTGGATTGCAATAAATTACAGCCACTGCAACATTAGATATAATGTCTAAAAAAGCTAAACAAGCTTCTGTCATATCTCCACTACATTGTTGTTCAAAATCTAATGCAACAAAATCTGGTTTTACGCTGCTGCAGTTATTTACAAAGAAATTAGCTTCTTTTATAGCTGTTGATACATCTGTAAATCTAGCAAAATGGTATGCTCCTGCAATTAGCCCTACATCCTTTGCATTAGTTATATTTTGTTTATAATACGAATCAACAAAAGTAGTGCCTTCAGTAGCTTTAGCAACTATGAAACTCTTTCCATCCTTTTTAACTAGGCTCATATTAACATTACCATTCAAATTACTTATATCTATTCCTTCCAAATATATCACTCTCCCTCTAGTAAATGTTATGTTGACAAACCTTATATGTGCAATTTTTTACTATTGGTTATAAAATAAAAATTATTATCATAAATAAGAAAAGTGTACTCATGGATAGCATAAATACACTTTCATTTAATTTATATTAATAATGCACTCGAATCAACCAGAACTTTATATTTTTGTCACTCCATCCAAGATCCCAAGGCACTCTATTTCTATCCACATTATGACAACTAACTAAAGAATATCCTTTTGTATCAACACCTGTTACAACTGAAATATGTGTAATATCTCCTTTATTTTCATAAGCAACAAAATCTCCTGGAAGTAGTTGATAAGAATTCTTATATACCTTTTCATAATTACCATATGCAATAATCGATGCTCTACCACTATAGATCATATACTCTTTAAATCCATCAGCATTTAACCATGCACGCGTTGCATCCTTGCTATTATAGTTCCAAAGGTAGTTTTTTCTAAATCCTCCTCCTTCAAATAGTATTTGAGAGGCAAAATTCGCACAATTTCCTCCTTGAGGATTGTAGTCTCTGTATTTTTTATTATATTTAAATCCATATTCTTCCTCACTAGCTGCTCCACAATATTTATTGGCATATTCTACAGCCTTAACTCTTCTTTTACTTATATTCGAAATATCTCTTGATTGCTTAGATAATATATATTGTCTAATTGAATCAAATTTCAAGTTTTCTAAATTCAGGGAATCTGCAAAAGGATCTTCATACCATTCTTTTTTAATTATCCATACTCCATTTTTATTTTCAATGTCTAATATATGATGAGTTCCTATTCTACATGTATTCACTAATTCTGGTTGACTTTCATATATATACTTATACTCTGTTGAACACAACAAATTTACTGTATATTTATCTCCACTGCCTTTAACGTTCCTGATTACTATTTTAGGTAAAATATCAGTAAATCTAACTCCTTGCTTTTCTTCCCAATTGTGAATATACTTTACCTTTTTCTCTTCATGTTCATAAGCCCACATTCCAAATCTAGTGCTTTTATCAAAAATAGATCCTATCAGTTCTAAATCCTTATTTAATATAGCTTTATTTCTATTTTCGAAAATCTTTTGTATTGAATTAGTAAGTTCTTCATTAGCATTAAGATTCTTACTTAGTACTTGATTGGTATGACATATATGTATTAGTAAAGATAGAGTAGTTAATAATATAATTTTTATAGCTATTTTTCTATGTTTTTTTATCATATAAAATTTCATATCCTAATTCTCCTCTACTTTTTAATACAAAATATATTTATTCTAATATTACTTTAATAATTGATTAATTTTCTCAATATATGCTTTAGTAGAAGCCTCTTCTAAGTTAATTCCTTTGTACCATAATGATTTATCATCATTAATATTCGTAAAATATTTAGCTTTCAGAATAATTTCCGGTCTATATTCAAAATGTAAAATGTCAAAATGTCCCCATTTTCCTCCCCATACAAAGTTATTTTTTTCAAAAGTTTCAACTATTTCTTTGGAGTATGAATTTAAACGTTCTTCTCCTTCTTTAGCTGAAGACCATTTCCAATAATCCCTTCTATCACTTGCAAGATCTATAGCAATACCAAAGGAATGAGGACTTAAGCGATTGGTCCCTGCAACCAATCGATAGTTAAAAGTGCCACTACAAGGGAACAAGCATTTCCTAACAACTTGATTTTCTTTTGAAAGAGGTACAAGATTTTCCATAGCGGTTTCAAGTGCTTCTGCAGCTCTGTTATTATTATTAAAAAGAACGCGTGTATATTTTAAATTTACACTTTTAAGATTTTTCTCTATCTGTTGCCTAGAAGATCCATAAACTTCTTTTAATAAGTCATAAGATCTGTATCTACCAGGATCATGATTTTTATCCATTAATTTATAGATATCTGTTAATGGATAAGGCTGCTCCATAGTATCTTGCAAATCTGCATTTTCAAGTTTTTCCTCGAAGGTTTTTACTTTTTTATCGTCATATAAAATTTTTTTGCCAGATTTCATTATTAAATATACATAATTGTTGTCAGCACAATTAATGTCTTTTATATATTCTGGATAAGCCATCATTAAACATAACAAGTCCTGCTTCATTTTAACATCATATTCATAGGCATTTAAGTCTCTAGAATTAGAAGCTTTTACTATATTTGTTGAGTTAACCAATAGAAAAAAAGTTACTATATAAATAAATTTCTTTTTCATATATATGATCACCTTTCTTACTTATTAATTTAATTTCTCTGATTTTCAATATAATTATTCACTCAGTAATCCGAATTACATATTTTTTTATTTTAATTGTATTTATATGCAAAAATTTACATATAAAAGAAACTGTCGCACTATAGTGCGACAGCCTCTTTTTAAACTTACTTTTTGCAAGCTGTACTAAGTTCATTTATAAACTTTTTCACATTTTCTATAACTTCTTCTTTGTTTTCTGCCTCCATTATCTTTTTTATAACGGCGCTTCCAACTATAACACCATCACAATAAGTTTTTAATTCTTCAGCCATTTTTGCACTTGATATACCAAAACCTAAAGCCTTAGGCACATCTGTGTACTCTGCCACTACTTTCATATATTCCTCTATGTTTGTGCTTATTTCATTTCTAGCACCTGTAACTCCCATAGTTGATACACAATATATAAAACCTTTAGCACCTTCTACTATAGCCTCTATACGTTCTTTAGAAGTTGGCGCTACTAATGGTATCAAGTATACATTATACTTATCTGCAATAGCTATAATATCTTTCCTTTCTTCTAAAGGTAAATCTGGTATTATTATTCCATCTATACCCACTTCACTGCATTCACTCATGAACTTTTCCATTCCATATTTAAATATTGAATTATAATACAACATATATACAAGAGGCACTTCAGTTTTTCTTCTGACTTTTTTCACCGTGGCCATTATTTTAGTTATTTTAGCTCCATTTTGCAGTGCTACATTGGATGCTTCCTGTATAACTACACCGTCTGCAATAGGATCTGAGTAAGGTATCCCAAGTTCAATTATATCAGCACCTGCCTCTTCCATTGCAAGAACTAAATCATAGGTTGCATCTAAATTAGGATATCCTGCTGTTACAAATGGTATTACTGCTTTTTTTCCTTTTTCTTTTAACTCTTTAAATTTTAAACCTATTCTATTTTCCATTATAGTTCTACCCCCATTATTTTTGCTACAGTATTTATATCTTTATCTCCCCTTCCTGATAAGCACACAATTATAATCTTATCTTTAGGAAGAGTTGGCGCGAGCTTCATGACATGAGCAACGGCATGTGAACTTTCTAGAGCCGGAATTATACCTTCTGCACAAGAAAGATAAGTAAATGCATCTAGTGCTTCTTTATCAGTTACCGCTTCATATTGTGCCCGTCCTATTTCCTTGTAATAGGAATGCTCTGGTCCAACACCTGGATAATCAAGTCCCGCTGAGACTGAGTAAGCAGGAAGTATTTGCCCATCTTCATCTTGAAGTACATAGGTCATCATACCATGAATTACTCCTACTGAACCCTTAGTTATAGTAGCTGCATGTTGATCTGTGTCAACACCCAAGCCTGCTGCTTCTACTCCTACTAACTTTACATCCTTATCTTTTGCAAATGGATAGAATATTCCCATGGAATTACTTCCACCACCTACACAAGCTACTACATAGTCTGGAAGTCTTCTCTCTTTCTCCAAAATTTGTTTTCTCGCTTCATCTCCAATTACCCTTTGAAAATCTCTAACTATGCTTGGATAAGGATGAGGTCCCATTACTGAGCCTATTACATAAAAAGTAGTGTCAACATTTGTAACCCAATCTCTCATCGCCTCATTTACTGCATCCTTAAGAGTACGGCTTCCTGTAGTTACAGAGTTGACTTTTGAGCCCATTATTTTCATCTTAAACACATTAAGGGCTTGTCTTTCTACATCCTCCTCACCCATATATATTTCACATTCCATACCAAACATTGCTGCTATAGTTGCCGTTGCCACTCCATGTTGTCCTGCCCCTGTTTCAGCTATAATTCTCTTTTTTCCCATTCTTTTAGCTAAGAGTATTTGTCCTAATGCATTATTTATTTTATGTGCTCCAGTATGATTTAAATCTTCTCTCTTAAGGTATATCTTAGCTCCACCTAATTTTTCAGTTAACTTTTCGGCAAAATATAGTGGGTTTTCTCTTCCTACATATTCCTTAAGATAGTATCTGTACTCCTCCATAAATTTTTCGTCATTTATTGCTTCATTATATTCTTTCTCCAGCTGAATTACTGCACTCATTATAGTTTCTGGTACATACTGTCCTCCAAATTTTCCAAATCTTCCATTCATTAAAAATTCCTCACTTTCTCTATAAAACTTTTTATTTTTTCAAAATTTTTTACTCCATTTTCTTCAACACCACTAGAGACATCTACTGCATAAGGCTTAACCTTCCTTAAGGCTTCCTCTATGTTTCCAGGATTTAACCCGCCTGCCATCACTAAAGGTTTTGTTATTTTTAAGTTATTTAATATGTTCCAATTAAAACTCATACCAGAACCTCCACTACTTCCCTTAGCACTACTATCTACAAGCATAGCTTCTATATTGTATTTACTTATATCATTTATTTTTTCCTCATATCCTTTTATAGCCTCTTTCAAGTCTTCTTGAGAAGAACTGGCCACATCTATACTCATACACTTCCACAATTTAAATTCCTGAAGTGCCTGGATATAGTTTTTATCTTCAATACCATGTAATTGAATTACATTAAGCTTTAAATTAACTGCTATACATTTTACTTTCTCTATATCATCATTTTGAAAAACTCCTACAGTTTTTATTCTTTTATCTAACTTATCTATTATGAGCTTTTTACCCTGCTCCAAACTCACCTGTCTCTTGCTTTTGCAAAATACAAAACCAACATAATCTGGAAGAAGTTCGTTTGCGTATTTTATATCTTCTTCTCTAGTTAAACCACATACTTTTACTAAAGTCATATGCTCTTTTTTAAACCCCCTTTGCCTTTGCTGCGAAGTTTCTAATCTTTTTAATATTATCTATATTCCTCATAAAAGTTTCCCCTATAAGTACTGCCTTCACCCCCAAACCATTTAAGTAATTGATATCTTCTGGAGTTTTTATAGCACTTTCGGATATTACAAGAATTCCAGATGGTATATTTTTTATAAGCCTTTCTGTGTTTGTTAAATCCTCTGTGAAATCCTTAAGATTTCTATTATTTATACCTATAATAGAACAACCACTATTTAATGCTATTTTTAATTCCTCTTCATCATGAATCTCTACCAAACAATCTAGTCCAATGCTACAGGCTAAATCATAGTATTCTTTTAGTTTATCTTTTAATATGGACACTATAAGTAAAATTGCATCTGCACCTATAGCCTTTGATTGATGTATCTGGTAAGGATCAACTATAAAATCTTTTCTTAAAATAGGTTTTGAATTAACTTTTTTAACTTCCCTTATATATAAATCATTTCCCTTAAAAAAATTTTTTTCAGTAAGAACAGACACTGCATCTATATCTATATCCTCATATATTTTGGCTATTTTAATTGGATTAAAATCTTCTAAGATAACTCCTTTTGAAGGAGATGCCTTTTTTATTTCCGCAATGATTGATATTTTTTCTTTACTAAGTGATTTTTTAAAGTCTCTTTTAATCTCTTTGTTGCACCCTTCCATCAGCTTATCCAAAGAAATCTCTTCTTTTTCTAATCTCAACTGCTGTATTTTGTACGCTACTATTTCATCTAATATCATTATTCGCACCACCCCTTTCATTGAACTTTTAGCATTTTTTAGAGGACAGAGGACTGTTTTATTTAATTTGAAAGACTCTTGCTATATTCTACTAATTCCTTCAATTTATTATAAGCAGCACCTGAATCAATAAGTTCCCCTGCCAGCTTTACACCTGCTTTAATACTTTCACTTACCTTACCAACATATAATGCAGCTGCACTGTTAAGCACCACAATATTTCTCTTAGGACCTTTACTACCCTTAAGTACTTCAAGTATTATTTTCCTATTTTCTTCTGCACTCCCACCTTTTATATCCTCAATACTTGCAAGTTTAATTTCAAAATCTTCTGGATTTATAGTATAATCTATTATTTTTCCCTCCTTCAATTCACTCACATGTGTAATAGTTGTTGTTGTTATTTCATCTAATCCATCTCCTCCTGAAACCACCATAGCCCTTTCACAACCTAAATTTAAAAGCACCTGTGCTATTGGATTGGTCAATTTTTTATCATATACACCTAGCATCTGACCCTTTACAAAGGATGGATTAGTAAGTGGACCTAACACATTAAATACTGTTCTTATGCCAAGCTCCTTTCTTGGCATAGCTGCATTTTTCATGGCACTATGGTATTTTTGAGCAAATAGAAAAGCCATTCCTTTTTCATCAATACATTTTTTTGCTTCTTCCGGCTGTAAATTTATATTAAACCCCAGTTCTTCAAGCACGTCAGCACTACCGCTTTTGCTCGAAACTGCTCTATTACCATGCTTTGCTATTTTAACTCCTGCAGCAGCAGCAATTATGGAGGCAACTGTGGATATATTAAAGGTTTTTCCTCCATCACCACCGGTACCGCAGGTATCAATAACATAATCTGCTTTTAATTTTAAAGGAACAGCATTATCCCTAATAGCTTTTGCAAAGCCTGTTATTTCTTCTACCTTCTCACCTTTCATTCTGAGACCCATAAGAAATGCTCCTATTTGAGAATTTGTTCCCTTCCCTTCCATTATTTCATTCATAACGGAGTAAGCTTCTTTTTCTGTTAAGCTTTCCTTAATTGCAACTTTTTTAATTGCTTCCTTCAACATGACATATCCCCTCCACAAAATTTTTAATCATGGTTTTTCCCTGCTCTGTAAGTATTGATTCCGGATGAAATTGAAGTCCATAAACTTCGTATTCTTTGTGTTTAACTGCCATTATTTCTCTGTCATCTAAGCTTTCTCCAGTTATCATGAGCTCTTTAGGCAATGTATCCTTTTGTATTATTAATGAATGATATCTCATAACTTGTATAGAATCTTTTAAGTCTTCAAATAATTTATTTTTTTTAATTTCTATGTAGGAGGTTTTACCATGCATTATGTTATTGGCTCTTATTACCCTACCTCCATAAGCACAGCCAATAGCTTGATGTCCAAGACATATACCCAGGATTGGAATACTGCTTCCAAAATTTTTTATTACTTCTATACATATACCCGCATCCTCTGGTATTCCTGGTCCTGGTGACAATATAATCCCTTCTAGATTTAGTTTTTTTATATCTTCTATAGATATTTGATCATTTCTAATGACTTTTATATCTTCATATATTTCACCAATATATTGATAAAGATTGTAAGTAAAAGAATCATAATTATCTATTAAAAGTATCATTATATCACCTCTATCATAGCCATAGCCTTATTTAATGTTTCCTGATATTCATTTTCTGGAACTGAATCATATACAATACCTGCTCCAGCCTGAACATATGCATATTCATCCTTAAATAATATGGTTCTTATTGCAATACAAGTATCCATATTTCCGTTAAGTGAAAAATATCCAACTGCACCTGCGTAGATTCCTCTTCTAGTGTTTTCTAGCTCATCAATTATTTCCATCGCTCTTATTTTAGGAGCCCCTGATACAGTACCCACAGGCAAGCAAGATATTAAACCATCTAAGTAGCCTAAATCTTTTCTTAGTTCTCCTGAAACTTTAGAAACTATATGCATAACATGGGAATAAAAATCTACTTTCATAAATTCATCTACTTTTACAGAACCAAACTCACTTATTTTTCCTATATCATTTCTTCCTAAGTCTACCAACATCAAGTGTTCTGCTCTTTCTTTTTCATCACTAAGCAATTCTTCTTTTAATTTTAAATCCTCTTCTAAGCTCTTCCCTCTAGCCCTTGCTCCTGCTATCGGGTTAGTCATAACCTTACCGTTCTTCACTGATACCAAACTTTCTGGTGAGCAGCCTGCTATTTGAAACTCTTCGAAATCCATATAAAACAAATATGGTGAAGGATTTTTCGCTCTTAATCTCCTATATACATCAAAGGACTTTGATGTATTTTTAAACTGCAGTCTTTGTGATAAGACCACCTGAAAGATATCTCCTGATTTTATATATTCCTTAGCATTTTCTACCATATTGCAGTATTCTTCCTTTGTAACGTTAGAGGCAAAAGCTTTTTCTCTATTTGCTTCTGGAAGCTTATGAATTATACTTCCTGTAATTATCATATTTTTTAAGTTTTCTAATTCCATAACTATAGCTTCATATTCCTCATCCTCATCTTCTAACACATTATAGATTAAATAAATTTCATGCTTAAAGTGGTCATAACAAATAAAAGTTTTATAAAACATAATATAAGCTTCTGGAGTCTTTATAGTGTCTTCATTTTCGTTTGGTAATTTTTCATATTGCCTTATTACATCATAACTTGCATATCCTACAGCTCCTCCTGTAAATGGTACAGAAAGTCCAAGGGGTTCATAGGGAATATCTAAATATTTTTTTATATGATCTAATACCCTTCCCTGTATGTTTGTTACTCCCTTCTCATCTTCTATAGTTATATTATTTCTATAGCTTTTTACTTTCCTATGAGGATTCACTCCAGCAAAGGAATACCTTCCCATTTCCTTTTCCGAATATACACTTTCGAGTAAAAACTTGTATTTTCCCTCTAGATTATAGTAAATGTTTATAGGTGTAACTTCATCTCCACTAATCTTTTTAAATACTGGGAAGGCTTTTTTTAAACTTTTATAATAATAAAATTCTTTCTCTGATATATTAATCATCTATATATCCTCCTTCTTTTCAAGTAAAATTAATGCTAGCAAAGTAAATTTAAATGCAAAAAAAGCCATTCAATCCACAAAATGGGACGAAATGACCGCGGTGCCACCCAAATTAGTTCGCACTTATGGTGTATTTTGAGAAATAAAAAACACCTCATCCACAAAGGACGAAATGCTAAATTTCGTTATACCACCTAAGTACAAAACTATCTCTTCCGGGTACAGATTTTACTCGATACCCTGTCTTTTTAACGGTAGACTACCGGTTACTGCTACTATCATTTCGCATCACACCTCCAAGACCCATTCAACACAGGCTACAGTATTTGGCTCACACCACTCCAAACTCGCTTAAACTAAATTCCCATATTTACTCTTTCTTGTCATAGGCTTTAACTACTTGCTCTTAATTGTATACACTTTTTTATGCTTTGTCAACAATAAAATTATGTAATATAATAAAGTATAGGTATATGCAAATATTGTTTATATACCCTGAAATATGTAGATAAAAGTTGAAATGGGGGATGGACATGACACAAAAAACATTAGAATCATTTATGGAGGTATTACCACATCTAAAGAACATAGTGCAAGAAGATGTTATGACTTCAATAACTGATACTGAAAAATTTATAGGTTATTTTCCGGGAGATAGAATGAATATGAATCTAAAAATTGGTTCGTCTATACCAGATAATGATCCTTTAAAAAAAACAATAGAAGAAAATAGAATAATATCTGCAATAATTCCTAAAGAGGTTTATGGATTTTCTTTTAAAGCAGTTACTTATCCATTAACAGATTCAGAAGGAAACGTTATCGGGGCAATTGGATATGCAAAGAACATTGAAGATGACCTCAAAATTAGTGAAGCATCAGAAAATATGTATAGCGCAATTGAAGAAACCACTGCAAGCATTCAAGAATCTCTTGAAGATATTCAGAAGTTAACCAATATGATTAACAGCATAAACGAGTCAGCAAAAGATACCGAAACAAAAATTTCAGATTCAGATAAAACAATAAATATGATTAAAAATGTAGCACAACAAAGTAATTTACTAGCTTTGAATGCAGCAATTGAATCGGCAAGAGCTGGAGAACATGGACGTGGATTTTCTATTGTAGCTTCAGAAATGAGAAAGCTTTCTCAAACAAGCAAAGAATCCAGTGAAAGCGTATATATAGAGTTAAGCGAAATGAAAAAATCTATAGAATTTATCAAAGAGCAAATAGACAATATTTTAGAAATATCTCATAATCAATACACAAAGTTTAAGGAACTTGCTACAGCTGCAGAAGAAATATCCGCAGCAGCAGAAATTCTTGTACATAGCACAAAAATAGACAATGTATAGATAAATTATATTTTTATTTAACAATAATGCAACACAAACATAACAATGGCTATTTATAATAATAGATATACTAATGAAATAAAACCTAGCAACATTACAACTCTTTTCATGCAAAGCACTGGTAGCGATGCCAGTGCTTAGTTAAAGAATTATAAAGAAAATAAGTAAAGATCTGTTATAATCTATTCAATATTCTTTTCGTGTTCTAATATGTTCCAAAATTAACAATACTATTACTTATATCAGTTTCTTCTAGTTCCTTAAGTTCTAATGATTTAACTTCAAATTCATAATCTAAAAAATTTAAGTTGTCTAGCTTCAATACCACTTGAGCTATTTGTAAAACTTTCTCATAAGAGCTGCAACTTATGTGACAATTAATTTTATCCTTGCAGATAATAAAATCTATTTTATTATCTATTCCAGCGTTATAATCATCTATAGATTCATCTACAGATTTCATAAAAACATGTTCCAAATACTTACTAATTTCTTTTTTATTAATAAACTTACTATATCTTCCTCTTAAAATTATATCTGCTTTTAATCTAAACATTTTATATACCTCCCTCTCCTTATTTAAAACACTCCCCTCTAGCTCGGACTTAATTCAATTATTCGAATACACATTTTGTCCACTTATGTTTTCTTAATAGTGAAAATCTATACTAAAATACCTGAATTTTTAATAGTATTTATACTATTAATTTTTATAATCTAGAACTATTAAGCTATAAATAAAAAGTGAGATCCGTCATTATTAGAACATTCTGATTATTGCGAGATGATTTATTTAGATAAGTTTTTTGAATTTTAATACATGTATTGATATTAATTATATTATTACCAACTAATATTTTCAATTACTAATTATCGCACATTGTTACAAAATACCCAGTATTATTACAATGTTAAAAAATTTCTAGTTATTCTGCCAAATATAGATTAAGAACTTACTTTTCTAGAAAAGAAAAGTTGACAAAATCTTATAAAATTTAAAAACATACATACCTATTTTTCTCCTAATGGCTAATGTTCAGATAAAGCAATTAATTAATAAAAATTATTAATTGATATTGACTATTTAACCGTTTTGTTGTAATATTATTATAAAAAATAGACATGATAGAAAATATTTAATATCTTTAAAAATTTTTCAAATAATTTTTACTATAAATGAAAGAAGGGGAAAATTATATGTTTAGTGAAAACTTAGCACAAGCTTTAAATGATCAGATCAATTTTGAATTCTACTCTGCACACCTTTACCTATCAGTTGCAGCTTATTTCTCATCTGTTGATCTAGATGGTTTTGCAAATTTTTTTACAGTTCAAGCTGAAGAAGAGAAATTCCATGCAATGAAGTTTTATAATTATGTAAATGAAATGGAAGGAAGAGTATTGCTAAAAGGCTTTGAAAATCCTCCTGTATACTTTGATTCACCTTTAGATGCCTTTGAAAAATCACTAGAGCATGAGAAAATTGTAAGTAAAAGAATCTACAATCTTTCCGATATTGCAATGGAAGAAAGAGAGCATGCTACTTTAAGTCTATTAAGATGGTTTATAGATGAACAAGTTGAAGAAGAGAGAAATCTCAATACAGTTATTAAAAAGCTGAAGAGAATAGAAAATGATATGGCAGCTCTATACATGTTAGATACTGAATTAGCTGCAAGAGTATTTGTGCCACCAGTTACAGCGTAAATTTCATAGTTACATAAATTGAAGGCTGTTAACAGTTTTATAGGCAAAAACGGTCGATATTTAACTTATACGCAGGGATATGTTAAATATCTGGTGTAGTTATCTATAAAAATAATATTCTATCTTAAATTCACAATATATTCTAAATTTTCTATATATTTATTTGACATTTAATGCTATAATATTATAAAAATACTTTATTTTTGGAGGTAATATAAATGACTAAATTAAATCAAGTGTACAAATGTGCTTTATGCGGAAACATTGTAGAGGTAACTCATGCAAGTGGAGGACAATTAGTTTGTTGTGGACAACCTATGACTTTACAAGAAGAAAATACTGTTGATGCATCACAAGAAAAACATATTCCTGTAATAGAAAAGACAGGAAACGATGTATTGGTTAAGGTTGGAAGTGTAGATCATCCAATGGAAGAAAAACATTATATAGAGTGGATCGAATTACAAACAGACAAATGTACCTATAAAAAATATTTGAAGCCAGGTGAAAAACCAGAAGCTGTTTTTAAAACAGATGAAGATATAGTATGCGCTAGAGCATATTGCAATTTACACGGATTATGGAAAAAAGAATAGTGTAGGAAACACAGCCGACACTTAACTTATGCTCCAGAATATATTGGCATTCTTCCGGCACCATAAATACTTTTGACAAGTCTAAAGCCCATATTTTTGAAAAAGCTAAGACTTGTAGCAAAAGTATTTAAATGTGTCTTCCAGAATGTAAATATATCCCTGAGTATAAGTTAAGTGTCTGGTGTGGTTATCTA